>NZ_CAKJTR010000060.1:12017-16737 GCF_917627355.1 Protofrankia sp. Cj3
GGGCCGCGGGCCGCCGACGCCGGTGGCGGGTGCCTGCCTGGGCCGGGGAGTGGTCACCGCCGGCTCGCGGACCCGGCCGTCCAGCAAGAGGGTATAGAGCTCACAACGAGCGGAGAGCTCCTCATCGGTGCCGATGTCGACCAGGCGGCCGGCGTCGAGTACCGCGATGCGGTCAGCCAGCTGCAGCGTCGATCGGCGATGGGCGATCAACAGCGTGGTCCGGCCGCGCGTGTTCGCTCGCAACGCCGCGTGGATCTCGGCCTCGACCCGGACGTCGACCGCGGACGTCGCGTCGTCCAGGACCAGGATGGGCGAGTCGGTCAGCAGGGCGCGAGCCAGCGCGATCCGCTGCCGCTGCCCGCCCGAGAGGGTGAGCCCCTGCTCACCGACGACCGTGTCGTAACCGGCTGGCAGGGCGCGGATGAAGCCGTCCGCGTGGGCCGCGCGGGCCGCGGCCACGACCGAGGCCTCATCCGCGCCCGGGCGCCCGTAGCTGATGTTGGCACGAACCGAGTCGGAGAACAGAAAACTGTCTTCAAACACCATCGCGATCTGCGCCCGCAGTGATGGCAGAGCCAGTTCCCGGATGTCGTGTCCGTCCAGGCGCAGCGCGCCGGTGTCCGTGTCGTAATAGCGGGACAGCAACGCCGCCACCGTCGACTTGCCCGACCCGGAGGCGCCGACCAGCGCGAGGGTCTGGCCCGGTTCGATCCGCAGGCTCACCCCGTCAAGAACCGGGCGGTCCCGGCTGTAGCCGAATGTGACGTTGGCAAGCTCGACGCAGCCCCTGGCCCGGGTGAGGTCGCGGGCGCCGGGCCGTTCGGTGACGACCGGCTGGCTGTCCATGACTTCGAACACCCGGATCGCGCTGGCTCTGGCCTGCTGTCCGATGGTCAACAGACCCGCCAGCATCCGGGTCGGCGCAACCAGCTCGCCGAGGTAGGCGGTGAAGGCCAGAAAGGTGCCGAGGCTGATGCTGCCGCGCAGTGCCAGCCATCCGCCCAGCGCCAGCATGCCCACCTGCCCGAGCGCCGGCACCGCCGCCAGCGCGCTGGTGTACAGACTGGTGAAGCGGACCGCACGCATCCGCAGCGAGAACAGGGCGCGGGCGGCCGTGGCGAGCTTGGCCAGCTCCCGCTCCTCCTGCCCGAAGCCCTTGACCACCCGCACGCCCGCGGTTGCCTCCGCCACCACGGCCGCGACCTCACCGGCCTGCTGCTGGGCCGCCCAGGTCGCGGGGAAGACGGTCCGCCGGGCCCGCAGCCCGATAATGATCACCAGTGGGCCGACGGCGAGCGCGAGCAGCGTCAGCAACGGGGACAACAACATCATGATCACAATGGCGAGCACGAACAGCAGCAGGTTCCCGCTCATCAGCGGCAGGAACGCCAGCAGGCCCTGGACGACCGTGACATCGGAATTGGCCCGGCTGACGACCTGGCCGGTCCGGAGGCCGTCCTGACGGACGCCGTCCAGGCGCGTGAGCGCGGTGAAGAGCGCGTCCCGCAGGTCGTACTGGACGTCGAGGGCCAGCCGGCCGCCGATGTAGCGCCGGACGAACCCGGCGGCGAAACGCAGCACCCCGGCGGCGAGCAGCGCAAGGACATAGGGCGCGAGCGGCTGCCTGTGCGCGACCACAACGTTGTCGATCACCGCGCGTTCGATCAGCGGAGTGACCGCGGCGATCGCGGTGCCGAACACGGCGGCGCCGAACGCCAGGGTCGCGTTGCGGCGGTATCTGAGGACGTGGCCGGCCAACCGGCGCAGCCAGTGCTGCCGGGAGGACGGGGCGCCGGCCCACCAGGACCGCGAAGCGCCACCGGGTTCGGATTGGTTGCTGATCGCGCGGACCTCCTGGGAGATGCGGGCGGGACAACCTTCCCCAACCATCCCAGGAGATCATCGCGTCCCGGCGGCCCGCGCTGTCAGGAACGCGCCGTCGGCGGGGCCGCCGCCGCGGCGCCGCGATCGGTCTGCGCCTGCCCGGCGGTGCTCTGGGTGTCAGCGAGCGGCAGTGCGCTGCCCGCGCTCCAGCGCTCCCAGGAGATCGACCACTCGTTGCCCAGCTGCGTGGTGTCCGGCGGGCGGCCGGTGTTGCGCACGTCGACGATGTCACCCAGCCGACTGAACCGGTAGAACCACTCGGCATCCGCCGGGGCCGCGTTGACACACCCGTGCGAGACGTTGTTCTCCCCCTGGGAGCCGACCGACCACGGCGCCGAATGCACGTACTCACCACCGCTGGTGAACTGCACGTTCCACTGCACGGTCTCGTAGTAGTAGTCCGGGTCCCCCTTGGGGATGCCGACCGTCGCGGAGTCCATAATCACCGTCGGCGCGGTGGCAATGACATTGTGCGGGCCATCCATGGTCGGCGACGACGGCTTGCCCAGACTTACCGGCAGGGTTCGCTGTAGAACGCCGTCCCGATACACCTTCATGGTGTGCGCCGCCGCGTCGACATAGCTGATCTGAGCCGGCCCGATGACGAAATCCATGGTCCGGTCCTTCAGCCCGAACCGGTTACCACCAGCGTCGAAACCGGCGAGGCGCGCCTCGACGTGCACACGGGTACCGGCCTTCCAGTACTGTTGCGGACGCCAGCGCGCCACTGTGCTGGACGCCCAGTTCCAGGCACCGGCAACCGGTGGATTCGCGGTGACCGCAAGGCGCCGCTGCACGGCTGCGCGGTCGGTGACCGGCGCGCTGAAAGTCAGCGTGATCGGGGTGCCGATGCCGACGGTCTGACCGTCGACCGGCCCCCAGGAAACCTTGAGGGACTTCTCCGGATTAACCGTCGTGAAAGTCGCGCCGGTGACCGTTGGACCCGATCCGCCCGGTGCCGCGGACGTCTGCGCGGTCACCTGGTACCGCGTGTCCGCGAACAGCCCGTCGGTCGACGTCCAGGTCCTGGCGTCCGCGGAAAGCTCGCCCCGGAGAACGCCCGCGGCGGTTTCCTGGGACTTGCTGGCGTTCCGGATTGCGGTTACCGACTGTAGCGGAACGCTGCTGCGCACAACCACGGTGCTGGTGACCGCGACTGCCTCAGCGCCGTCCGAGGGAGTGATGACAACCTGTGGTGCCGTCGCGGTCGGCACCGGCTGTGCCGACGGCCCGGCCTTCGGTTTGTCGGCAGCCGGCGGCGAACATGACATGAGGGCGGCCCCGGCGAGCAGCGCCGCGACGACGGTCGACATCAGCGGTCCGTGTGATCCGAACACCCGCGGCACGGGGTAAGCCCGCACCAACGACCGACATATCTTCAGTGACCGCCGCTCATTCACAGCCGGACCGTACCCAGCATTGCCGACAGACGACCTGTTGATCATTAAAATGACCGGTGTCAAACGGACGACCACAACCATTCGTAGAACAATTGAATACAGAGAGTAGCACCCACTGGCAACGATCCACGACCCCTCCCCTGTCCTTCCATCCGACGCTCGAGGACTTCCAGAAGTTGCGCCCGATCGGCACCTGATTTTTTGGCTCATGCCCGTCACGGCGTTCGGCGAATCAACGACGCGGGCTGGTCACCCAAATCGGAGTACCGGTAGCGTCACACAGGGTTAGGACACGCACGTTCCACCGCGAGCGCCCAGTGCCAGCGCATAACACGGCACCACGGCACGGCAGGCAGGCAGGAAGGGCAGGCAGGGCACCACCGCACGGCAGGCACGGCGGCAGATCCAGGTTGACGCACCACGGGAGATCACGGGCGCACCGCCCGGCAATCTCCCTGTTCGCTTTCCGGCGTCCCCACCGCCCCAGGGGTGTTGGGGCGTTCCTCGGCCCGGCTTGGAGGCGCGATGGCAGTCGTTCTCGGCGAGAACCAGTACGGAAAGGCCGAAGTCAGGCTCGTCCATATCGATCGTTCGACCCGGGCGCATCGGCTCAGGGACATCAGCGTCTCGTCAGCGCTACGGGGCGACTTCACCAGCGCGCATCTCGACGGGGACAACAGCCACGTGCTGCCCACCGACACCCAGAAAAACACCGTCTACGCGTTTGCGCGCGACGGTGGCATCGGCGAGATCGAGGAGTTCGGCCTGCGGCTCGCCCGGCATTTCGTCGCATCCAACGTATGGACGACCAGTGCCCGAATGGAGATCGTGGAGCACGGCTGGCAGCGGATCAGCACCACCGGCGGCACATCTGACCACGCCTTCTCGCGGGCCGCCGGTGAATACCGGACGGCCGTGGTCACCGTCGACCGCGACAGGGCCCATGTCATAGCCGGAATTGGCGGCCTGCTCCTGCTCAAGTCGACCGGATCGGAATTTCGCGGCTTCGCCCGGGACAAGTACACGACTCTGGTTGAGACGGACGACCGGGTCCTCGCCACCGAGCTCACCGTCCGGTGGCGGTACGCGGCCACGGACATCGAGTACGGAAGCCTGTTCGCGAGCATCCGGGAGATCCTTCTCCGGACGTTCGCGGAAGTACACAGCCTCGCGCTTCAACAGACCTTGTACGCAATGGGCCGGGAGGTGCTCGCCGCGCACGCCGACGTCGCCGAGATTCGCATGTCGATGCCGAACCGGCACCACTTCCTGGTTGATCTCACCCCCCTCGGGCTGGACAACCCCGACATCGTCTACCAACCGGCAGACCGGCCGTACGGGAAGATCGAGGGCAGCGTGCTGCGCGACGACGCGCCCGCGCCGGGACCGGCCTGGCTGACGATCCCGGGCTTCTGCTGATCCATGGGGGGCTGCCG
>NZ_CAKJTR010000060.1:17355-24169 GCF_917627355.1 Protofrankia sp. Cj3
CCCCCGGGAACGTCGCCATGAAGTGGTGCCAAGCGGACGATGTCCCCCGCGGTGACCGCCAGCCGGGCAGCCGCGCTCCCCCTGTTCACCGCGATCGTCACAAGGCCCGCGGAATCCACGTAGACAACAGGATCTCCTGGCTGCACCGAGGCAAAGGTGGCCCCGAACAGGGCCGTGGCCACCGTCTGGCCCACAGTGATCTCGATATTCCGGCCCGGGACGACGCCCGCCGGGACGAGCGGGCCCGCGGCCGTGGCCAGTTGGACGTTGCCGAAGGTGTCCACCGTGAGGACCTCGACCTCGACCTCGGTGGCGGCGGACGCGGTGGCGGCGGACGCGGTGGCGGCGGACGGGCGGACAAGCCGCAGCACCGGCGGGGGGAGCCGCACGAGCCCGGCAGGGTCCACCGGCGCACCGAGCCCGGCCAGGCTGTGGCCGGCCGCGAGGGCCGCGGCGGCGGGCGCGAACACATCCCGCCCGTGGAATGTCGCCGGTGCCTCGGCGGGAACCGCCAACGCGACCGCGGAACCCACACCCCCGAGCGCCTCGGCCGCAGGCGGCAACAGCCCGTTGTCGGGACCGACAAGAAATCCCCGCGGGGTGGACACCGCGAGCGCCCGCCGCGAGGTTCCCACCCCCGGGTCGACAACCGCGAGGTGCACCGCGCATGGCAGGTGGCCGACTGTCTGGGCGAGCACGACCGATCCCCGCCGCAGGTCACCGACAGGTATCAGATGGGTGATGTCAATAATGCGCACGCCAGGCGCCCGGCACAGCAACACCCCATGGCAGGCAGCCACGAAACCGTCAACCAGGCCGTAGTCAGACAGAAAGCTGACATACGCCGGCCGGATCACACGACCCCGTTCGTCCGGAGCCGGGCGATCTCCCGGGCCGGGTAACCGAGCTCGGCGAGGATGGCGTCCGTGTGCGCGCCGAGCGCTGGCAGCGGTCCCAGCGACGCCTCCTCGCCGGGGAAAAGGACCACCGGGCGGAGCTGGCGTACCGGTCCCACCGGGGAGTCAACCGAGGCCCACCGGTTCCGGGCAGCCAACTGAGGATGATCCAGTAAATCGCGCGCGGTGTTGAGACGGGCGTAGGCGATACCGGCGGCCGCCAGCCGGGCTTCGGCCTCGGCCGTGGTCAGCGCCGCGACGGCGGCCGCGACCAACGCCTCGGTGCGCGCGCGGTTACGCACCCTGGCCTGATTGGTGGCGAAGTCCGGGGCGGTAGCGGCCTCGGGCCGGTCGAGCACGCTGGTTGCCAGCCGGACCCATTCACGATCGTTCTGGACCCCGATCAGCAACCGGTCGCCATCGATCGTGGCGAACGCCTCATAGGGCGCGATCGACGGATGGCCAATGCCCAGCCGTGGCGGTTCGACACCGGTGTGCTCGACGGTCTGCACCGAGTACCCCATCCACTCGGCCAGCGCGTCGATCATCGTGATCTCGAGGGCGGCACCGGCGCCGGAACGCTCACGGCGCAGCAGCGCCGCCAGCACCGCCTGGACGACATAGGTCCCGGCGGAGACGTCGCCCGCGGCGAACCCCGCCTTCGCGGGGTGCTCATCCGTGCCCGTCGCGGAGATCAGCGCGCTCTCGGCCTGGACGAGCATGTCGTAGGCGCGCCTGTGCGCATAGGGGCCATGCGCGCCATAGCCGGAGAGATCCACCGCCACGAGCCGGGGATGCGCCGCGACCAGCGTGGCCGCGTCCAGGCCCAGCCTGGCCGCCGCGCCCGGCGCCAGGTTCTGTGCCACCACGTCCGCGCGGCCTACCAACCGGTGGACTACCGCACGGCCTTCAGGGGCCTTGAGATCGATCGCCAGTGACTGTTTGGATCTGTTCAGCCAGGCGAAGTGGGCCGACATCGCGCCCCGGACCGCCGTGTCGTAGGCCCGAGCGAAGTCCCCCGACCCCAGCCGTTCGACCTTCACCACCCGGGCGCCGAGGTCAGCGAGATGACGGGTGGCGAACGGCAGCGCCACCGCGTGCTCCACGCTGACAACGGTCATACCCTGCAGCGGCAGCACCCCCTCACACTATCGGCCGGAGGCGGCGCGATCCGCGGCCACACCGTCGGCAGCCACACCGTCGGCAGCCACACCGTCGGCAGCCACACCGCCTACCACACCATCCACGACCGAACCGTCCACGACCGAACCGTCGACAGCCTCACCGTCGACAGCCTCACCGTCGACAACGACGTGATGAGCCCGCGGCAAAGCCGGCGGCGGCACATCGCCAGCCGGCCGTCGTGGGATGAACAGCGACGGGGTGTCCCGCTGGATCGGCGGGCCGCCGTTGGCGAACACCACCGCCAGCCACGGGAGGACGACAGCGATGGCGATCGCGGCGAACCGCGCCCAGCCGCGCAGCGCAACCACGGCGAGAATGAGGCACAGCGTGCGGAACAGCATCGAAATCACGTAGCGTCGCTGGCGGTGTTGGATCTCCTCCGGGCGCGACAGCGCCGCGCGGGTAATCAAGGTGGCGTCGCTGTTCCGCCTGATCCGCACTCACGCGCTCCCTGTGACTGGCTTCCTGACCCACCCAGACGCCCGGCGCCGCGGCACCCTGCGGACCGCGCCGCGCATGGTGGCCAGAGGAGGTCTCCGTGCCTGTCAAGTGTGCGCCGATGCTGCCCGACCCGCCCGCAAAGACCCTTCCAGCACGCCTTGCCATACCGATCTCAAGATCAACACCGGCCGCAAAGTCACTGTTGGCTACACAATCAGCACACAGTCGGCTGTCAGGGCGGCCGGCCGAGAGCGACCGGCAAGAGGGGCGTGGATCAAGGAGCAGGGCTGGGGCGCGGGCATCGCGAGGCGGCGCGGGGAGCCACCGGAGGTACTGGGTGGCTGGGCGCTCTGATTCCCGACAGCACGGTGAGGATAGCCACGACGCCAATCGGAGGACTCGTGCGTTGAAAGGGGTATCGATCGTCTGTGACGGACGCAACAGCGGGCTACCGGGTTCGGGTGATGTTTGCCTGGGTGGCAGCGGTGCAGGCAGGAGCAACAGAAAATGATCTCTCGTAGAAGATCTCGCCAGAACACCCGGAGCCATCTGTCGACCTCGGCTCGGTCCGGGCCTCCCCGCGACACTCCGCCGAAACCCGCGCCCACCCCACCGCCGACATGGCGCCGCTGGCTGCTGCCCATCGGCATCATCATCACCGTTGCCCTGTTGTTCGCCCCCAGCATGTTTTCGAAGCAGGAGACCGCCTACAGCTTCACCCAGCTCACCCAGCAGGTGGACGCCGGTGCGGTACAGAAAGTAACGATCAATGACAAAGGCGGTGTCACCGGGACTCTCAAGGACGGCACCGCGTTCAGCTCACAGGTCCCGACCGCTCTCGACACCCAGGGCGTCCTCGCCCAGCTGGAGGCCAAGAAGGTCGACGTCAAGGCGACCCACGCCGGCACGTCCTTCCTGTCGATCCTGCTGAGCTTCCTGCCGCTGCTCCTGCTGGTGGCCTTCTTCATCTGGTCCGGCAGAGCGGCGCAACGGTCGCTGGCGGGCGGGCTCGGCGGCATCGGCCGGTCCCGGACAAAGATCGTTGATGCCGAGCGCCCGACGACCCGGTTTGCCGACGTGGCCGGCTACGAGGGCGCGAAACAGGAGGTCAGCGAAATCATCGACTTCCTGCGGCATCCCGAGCGATACCGGCAGGCCGGGGCGAAGGGCCCCGGTGGGGTGCTCATGGTCGGGCCGCCCGGTACCGGCAAGACGCTGCTCGCCCGAGCGGTCGCCGGTGAGGCCGAGGTGCCGTTCCTGTCGGTGAGCGGCTCCGGGTTCGTCGAAATGTTCGTGGGGGTCGGCGCCTCCCGCGTCCGCGACCTGTTCAACGAGGCACGCAAACGCGCTCCTTCCATCATCTTCATCGATGAGATCGACGCTATCGGGGGCAAGCGGGGGTCCGGTCTCATCGGCGGCGGTCACGACGAGCGTGAGCAGACGCTCAACCAGTTGCTGGCCGAGATGGACGGGTTCGACCCGGCCGAGGGCGTGGTTGTCCTCGCCGCGACCAACCGGCCCGAGACCCTCGACCCGGCGCTGCTGCGTCCTGGACGGTTCGACCGGCAGGTCACCGTGCCGCTGCCCGCCCAGCGGGAACGGGCGGAGATCCTGAAGGTGCACTGCCAGGGCAAACGCTTCAGCCCGGAGGTGGACCTGACCGTGGTCGCGCGGGCGACTCCCGGGTTCTCCGGCGCCGATCTCGCCAACCTCGTCAACGAGGCCGCGATCAACGCCGTGCGGGAGAGGCGCGGCGTGCTGACGGCCAATGACTTCGACGCGGCCCGGGACAGGATCATCCTGGGCCGGCGCGACGCCACCAATGTGCTGCTGCCCGAGGAAAAACAGTCGGTGGCCGTCCATGAGTCCGGGCATGCGCTGGTGGCGGCGCTCTCGCCGCACGCCGATCCGGTAGCGAAGATCACCATTCTGCCAGCGGGAATGGCGCTTGGTGCCACCCAGCAACTGCCCGAGGACGAACGACACCTCTACACCGAGAGTTACCTGTACGCGTCGCTGGCGGTGCGCCTCGGCGGGCGGGCCGCGGAGCTGGTCGTCTTCGGCCAGGGCTCGACCGGGGCCGCCAACGACCTGGCCGGCGCCACGGCGCTCGCGACCCGGATGGTCCGCGAGTTCGGCCTGTCCCCCGTGCTCGGGCCGGTGGGTTACACCTCGGGCAGCCCCCAGTACCTCGGCGGTGAGGAGCTGGTCTCCAGACCGTACTCGGAGGAGACCCAACGGATCATCGACGCGGAGGTGGCCAGGCTGCTGCGGGAGGCCGAGGAACACTCCGTGGCGCTGCTGCGGACCCACCGCGGCGCGCTGGACGCGCTCACCGGCATCCTGTTGGAACGCGAGACCGTCGACGGCGACGTTCTCGACAGCGTTCTGCGCGAGCACGCACCGGCGTATGCGGCTGGCCCGGCCGATCCAGCCAGCCCGCCGTCCCCACCGGCCTCCCCGCGGACTTCGCTGGGTAGGAACTGACGCCTCCTTGACCGGGACCGGACCACGAGCACGGCCGGGACCGGGACCGCTATCTGGCCATGGACTGCGAGGGATCGAAGGCGCCGTAGGCTGACTCGCAGGCTCGGCGGACCGCCGCGGACAACGCACGCAGGGTGGTCGAGCGCCGGCCGATCTCCTCGGCTGTGACCGCCGCCCCATCGTCGCGGGCCGCGAGGTCGATCAGGCCCGCGATCCGCACGGCCCGCGCGAGCAACGCGTGCGCGGGCGGCGGGTAGCCCGGCGCGAGCAACGCGGCCGGCTCGTCGGTGTGGCGGTCACGGAGCACCGAGAGCACCGCGGGCCCTGCCTTCGCGCGGTCAAGAGTGACCAGCGCGGTGGTCGCGGTCCGGATGGCTTCGTTGAGTTCGTGCTCCGCCGCGCGCAACGGCGAGGGTGGCGGCGGCAGGTGGGCACCGGCCGCCGAGCGCCAGTGCACCGACTCCAGGCCGCCCTCGACCGCCGGACCGTGCGCGGTCACCGAAGGCACCAGGAGCAGCGGCGGGACGGGGCCGAGCAGGACAATTGCCTCGCCGGCGGCAAGGGCTTCCCGGTTGGTCTCCGGCGGTCCCGGCAGACCGCTGACATCGCCCGGTACCGGCAGGACGAGCCGCAGCCGCCGGGCGCCGACGGTCCGCAGCCAACCGAGCCCCAGCGCGAGTCCCTGCCCGTCGACGGTGTGCGGGGCGCCGGGCCCGCCGGAACCCCGCTGGATCTGGGCGATCGCCTCGTCAGTGCTGACAAGCCCGGCGAGCCAGGCATTACCCCATCCGGTGAGTGCCCCCGAGCGAGGCGAGGCAGCTTGGCCGCAAATCACGATGCCTACGTTAAGGAATGATGCCCCTGTCCTGCGACGATCCGGGCTAGGATTGCTGAGGGTCACATGCGTTCGACAGTTGGCAACGAACCGGTCGTGGCCGGCATAACCCCATATCCGTACATCCGCCCCGGCGACGATTTCTCGCGCGCCGCCCGGATGCGGTGGAGCTGGCGACGCATGGGCGAGGCTGGGCGGGCCAGCAGCCACGGTAGGCCCACCAACGCCAGCCAATGGGCGTGAGCGAGCCGGGTAGGCGCCACGGGCGGCGCTCCCACCGTGGGCAGGACCACCGGGGAAGCACCGGCTTCGTGGAGAGCTTCGGCGAAGGCCCGGGCGATGAGCTGGTGGCCGCGAGGCCCCGGGTGCACCCGGTCCACGTCGAAGGTGGCCAGCTGGTAGACGTCGGGATGGCGCGCCAGATCGACGACCAGCACACCGGGGTCGGCCGCGGCGGCGGCGTCAACGGCCGCGTTGAGGTGTCCGACCCGGGTCGTGAGCAAGCGCCGCGCCGGGCCGGGCAACCGCAGCAGGCGTCCGGGATCGTGCAACCGCGCCATCAGTACCCAGCTGCCCGCCGCCCGCAGATCCCGGACGCTCCACACGAGGTTGTGCCGCAGGCGCAGCGGATCGAACCCCGGTGACAGCACGTCGTTCATGCCCGCGATCAGGCTCACGATCTGCGGGCGCATGGCGAGGGCTACGGGGATCTGGCTACCGCGGACATCCCGCGTGGTCGCGCCGGTGGCCGCGAGGTTCGCGAACCGCACCTGGCCGGCCGGGGCCAGGCACGCGGCCAGCGTGGCGGCCCATCCTCGGCCGGCGAGCGCGCGCTCGGCCTGCGCCCGGCGGTACCGGCCCATGCTGACCCCGTCACCCAGCCCGGCCGTGATGCTGTCGCCGAGCGCGACAAAACAGATCCCGTTCGCCGTGGCCATCAGGCCGCTCGCGTGGCGCCGCCGTAATGCCC
>NZ_CAKJTR010000060.1:24572-27780 GCF_917627355.1 Protofrankia sp. Cj3
ACCGGCAACGCCCAACACGACGCTATGCGCGGGCAGCGAGGGCAGGCCGTGCGCGGCGAGGAACCCGTCGACGGTGACGGCCCACGGGAAGTCCTCGGCGCGCGCCCGAGCCGTGCGCCGACGGGTGGGCGTATCGATGGCAAGCAGCTCTTCGACAGCGTCGGCGAAGGTCCAGCCGCTGCCTGCCGCGACGATTCCGCTGCCCGGTGTGACAAGCTCCGCAAGCGCGCTGCTGTGGTGGACGACCACCGGGGTACCGCTCGCCATCGCCTCCAGCGCCGCCAGGCCGAACGTCTCCACCGGCCCGGGAGCGAGTACCGCGTCCGCGGTGGTCAACAGGCTGGCCAGACGGTCCCGGTCCGCCACGTGACCGAGGAAGATGACCGGGAGGCCGCTCGCGCGCCGGGTGAGCCGCCCCCGGCTCGGACCGTCACCGGCGATCACCAGGCGGGCGGCCACCCCGCGGCGGACGAGCTCCGCCAGCGCGTCCACGGCGGTATCCGCCCGTTTTTCCGGCGACAGCCGGCCGACGTTGACCAGGAGCACCTCGCTGTCACGGGCGAACGCCCGACGCAGCGCGCTGTCGTAACGGCCGGGGTGGAAACGATCGAGATCGACGCCCAGCGGGATCTGGCGCAGGTTCGCCGCGCCGATGCGGACGAACTCGGTCCCGGCCCACGCGGTGGTGGCGACCACCGTGTCAAAGGTCCGGGCAAGCGCGCTGTTGGACCGGTCAGCCGCGGCACGGACCGGCAGCACTCCGCGCAGCGGACGCGGCGTCCACAGGTTCAACAACCGGTCAAGGCGCTCATGGCTGACGACGAGAGAGCCCACGCCGGCACGGCTGGCCCAGCGGCCCAGCGGCCGCAGCGAGGCCCGGTCGTGCACCTCGACGCGGTCGGGCGCCGCGGCGTCAAGATGCCGGATGACCCGCCATGGGTCGGTCAGGACACGGTAGTCCGTGCCAGGCACCAGCGGTGCGCGCATGGTCACCACCCGAGCCTCGGGAGCGTAACGGACGCTGTCCCGCTCCCCGGGCAGGACCTGGATGACCTCATGACCGGCCGCGGTGTAGCCGGCGGCGAGATGGCGCATGGTCGTGCGGATACCACCGGACCGCGGCGCGACGAAGTTGGCGGCCTGAACGATTTTCACCGGATGCTCCCGTCCTCGTAGTGATATGCGCCGTTCCCGCCGCTGTCTGGGCCGTAGTGGTCGGCAGCGGCCCGGCGGAGCCGCGCCCGGCGGGCGAGGACGGTCCGCGAACGCAGGGCGCCGACCCGCGCCTGCGCCATCCTGAAACCGCGGACGTCGTGGTAGTGGCCGATAAGCTCGTCCCCGATCGCGCTCCACCCGCAGCCCGCGACCGATCGCCGGGCGGCGGCGCCCATCGCCCGGCGCCGATCGCCGTCGGCGAGGAGCATCGCGACGCGGTCGGCCAGCGCGGCCGGGGAGTCCGGGGTGAAGTGCAGGCCGGTGTGCCCGTCATCGACCACGTCGAGCAGGCCGCCCGCGGCCGGGGCGACCACCGGGACGCCGCTGGCCTTCGCCTCCTGCGCGGCCTGGCAGAACGTCTCGTGGGAGCCGGTGTGGACGAACATGTCGAGGCTCGCGACAGTCGCGGACAGTTCCCGGCCGGACTGGAAACCGAGAAACGTGGCCTGCGGCAACTGACGTTCGAGCGTCGCCCGCATCGGCCCGTCGCCGACGATGACCAGCCGGACCCCGGGAAAATCCCGCACCGCGCCGAGCAGGTGTATCCGCTTCTCCCGGGCGAGCCGGCCGACGTAGCCGACCAGTACCTCGCCCTCGGGCGCGAGGCGGCGGCGCAGCTCGGCGTCCCGATGACGCGGGTTGAACCGCTCGAGATCGACCCCGCGGGCCCAGCGGGCGATCCGGTGAACGCCCTGGCTCAGCAGCATGTCGACCGCGGGCCAGGACGGCGCGAGCGTCCGCCCGGCCAGCCGGTGGACGGTCGCCACCCATCGCCAGATGGTGCGTTCCGCCTGGCCCAGTCCGTAGCGAGCGGCGAAGCCGGCGAAGTCGGTCTGGTAGACGGCGACGCTCGGCAGCCCCAGCCGCCACGCGGCGAACGCCGACTGCGCGCCCAGCCCCGCCGGAGCCGCCAGGTGCACGACGTCGGGCCGGAACCCCGCCAGCACACCGACCAGCCGGGGCCACGGGGTGGCCACCCGGAATGTCGGATACCCTGGCAGCGGAACAGATGGTGCGCGTAGTATCCGAGCGCCGGCATAGATGTCCGGATCGGCGGCGGGTACGTGCGTGCCGGCGGCTGGGGCGATGACAAGCGCTTCGTGCCCGCGGTCCCGAAGGTGTTCGAGCACACGGCAAACCGAGTTTGTCACCCCGTCCACGTGCGGCAGGAACGACTCGGTTACCACCGCTACGCGCACAACATTACGCTCCCAAGCTACGGCTATAGATCCCGGACATCCGCTCGTCCACAACGTGAACATTGTGGCACGACTTGGTGTTACTGATCGCGGCGTAGCGTGAGAAGGCAGTCATTCATGGAGGCCGGGATCGTGAGCGGGATCGTGGATGGGACCGTCCGGCGCAACACCGGCCGTTCTGGCGACAGCCGGCTGATCACAGATCTCATGGGGCTCCTCGGCGCGGCCCACGTCCTGGTCGATCCCGATCTCACCGCCGGTTACGAAACCGACTGGACGGGGGCCTTCACCGGTCGGGCTACCGCCGTGGCCCGGCCCGGGTCGACCGATGAGGTCGCCGCCGTGCTGCGCGTCTGCGCCGCCCATGGCGTACCCGTCGTGCCGCAGGGCGGCAACACCGGCCTGGTCGGCGGTTCGGTACCGGCCGGGGCCGCCATCGGCGCGGTGGTGCTCAGCCTGCGCCGGCTCACCGCGATCGAACCGGTCGACGCGGCCGCGGGCCTGGTCACCGCGGGCGCGGGCGCTACTCTCGCCGACGTCCAGGCGCATGCGCGCGCGGCCGGCCTCGACAGCGGCGTGGACCTCGCCGCACGGGATTCGGCGACGCTGGGCGGCATCGCCGCGACCAACGCCGGCGGTGAACGGGTCCTACGGCACGGGATGACCCGCGGCCAGGTCGCCGGGCTGGAAGCGGTACTCGCCGACGGCCGGGTCGTGCGGCGGCTCACCGGGCTCCCCAAGGACAACGTCGGTTACGATCTACCCGCCCTGTTCGTGGGCAGTGAGGGCACCCT
>NZ_CAKJTR010000061.1:0-1564 GCF_917627355.1 Protofrankia sp. Cj3
AGTACGTCATGCGCGACGCGACATTCGCCGAGCATTTTTTCCCGCACGCCGCCGCGCACCTGAAGGATGGCGGTGCGTTCACCTACTACTCCAATGAGATCGATTCGATGTCCCGGCGTCATCAGCGGGCATTGCTGGAACACTTCCGGTCCTTCTCGGTGCGGATCGTCGACGGCCTGCGGCCGCCACCGGACTGTCACTACTGGTGGGCACCGTCGATGGCAGTGATCGTCGCCCGCGAACCGCGCCGCTGACGCGTACACGACCGTCGATGCGCGGGTCGCGGTCGCACCCTAGCGGTCGCTGGCGGACGGCGGATGGCTCGTGCTGTCGGTGCCGCCGCGCCGGCTCGCCCGCGTCGAACGGTGCCTGGCCGCCCAGGAGGTCACCGTGCTCGACGCGGAAAGTGCCCTGCTGGCGGGGATGCGCGACTTCTGCGAGCGTCACCGGGTGGCGTGGGCGCTGGTGCTGGAGGCGGACGCGGCCGAGCGGACGTCGCGTGAATGGGCCAGTCTGTCGAAGGTCGCGCAGGCCGGCATGACCGCGGTGCGGGCCTCGGTCGAAGCTGCGGGACCGGCCGTGCTGCTGGTGAACGCCGGTATGCTCGCCCGGTACGACGGTTCGCTGACCCTGTTCGACGAACTGCGCGAATCGGTCCGGACGGCTACCGCCGGCACGGCGGTGCGCACGGTGTGGGTGCTCGTACCCTGGGCCGATGCGGAGAAGCAACCCCTGCTCGACGGCGGCGCCCCGGTACCCCCGTTCGGGAACCAGTGGCTGGCGCTGTCCGAGGAGTGGATTGCCAGGCATGAGTCCCGGCTTGCCGAGGGGGGAACGGCATGATCGAGGCCAAGCGTCCGCCGGCCGATCTGCGGGTCCGCAACGCTCGACTGCTTCTACCCGCTTCTACCCGCGGGGTCGGTAGACGTCTGCGCGGTGCTCGATCGCGACGACGTCGACCCGGTGGTTGTCGGTGTCAACGCGGTAAATGACGCGGTAGTCGCCTCGTCGCGCGCTGCGGAGTCCGGCGAGTTGGAGCTGGAGTGGCTTGCCGACGCGGTGGGGGTTGGCCGCGAGAGATCCGTAAAGGAACTCGACGACGGCGGTGGCGACCTTCTCGGGCGGTCGGTGAAGGGCGCGTCGAGCGGGCGCGGTGAAGGCGATCTCGTAGGCGTCGGTCACCGGCCGGTGGCGAGACGCAGCGCTTCGTCCTTGGTCAGGACGGTCGTCCCCGCCTCGTCGAGGTCGTCGAGCGCCTCCCGGACGTCGGCCATGAGCTGAGTGCTGCCCATGACGGCAAGGGTCTCCTCGAGCGACTCCAGGTCGTCGACACTGATGACGATCGCCGCTGGTCTGCCGTGCCGTGTGATCACGACGCGGCCGTGCTCTCGTTCGACGCTGTCCACAACCTCCGAAAGGCGGTTTTTCACATCCGCCAGCGGCATCTGCTCAACGATCGACATAGCCACAACTATAGCCAAGACTGGCCGTTCCGGCGGGGTCACCGCTGGCCGGGCGGACCTACCGGCAAGCCTCGGATCGCTACCAGGCAGGCATCGGTCCC
>NZ_CAKJTR010000061.1:1944-9792 GCF_917627355.1 Protofrankia sp. Cj3
GATGAGGTCGGGCCGCGCGGCCCTCAGGACGTCGTAGGTCAGTCCCCACGAGGCCATGACGCGGGGCGTGAAGTTCTCCACGAGGATGTCCGAGCGGGAGACGAGCTCGAGGAGCAGCTCCCTGCCCTCCTTGCTGCCCAGGTCGAGGGTGGTGCCCCGCTTGCCCGCGTTGCCGCCGTGGTAGCTCGGGCCCGTCTCCCACCAGAGGTCCTCGCGGAACGGCCGGGCGCCGCGCATCCTCATGCCGTCCGGCCGGGACACGGACTCGACCTTGATGACGTCGGCGCCGAGCAGGGCGAGCACGTAGCCGACGATGGGTCCCGCCCAGAACGCGGTGAGGTCGCAGACCCGCAGGTCCGCAAAGGGGAGCGCCGCCGGTTCGGTCCCGGTGGCCGGCTCTCGCGGGGTGCGGGCGGCCCTGACCGTCGCGGTGTGCTCGCCGAGCGTGGGCGTGGGCGTGGGCGTGGGCGCGAAGTCGCGCAGCGCGAGGCTGCTCCGCGGGAAGCGGTAGGGACGGCGGGACGCCGGCGACGCTGCGGTAGTTGACCTCGTACGCGGAGACCGACCTGCAGGTCGTGCGTCTCGGTGGGCTGCGGGTCCTCGGCGAGCTCCTGCGGGGACGTGAGCCCGGTCCGGCGGCGTCGTTGGGACGCCTCGTCTTCACGGAGTTCGAGCAGCGGCTGCACGCTCTCGCGGTCGAGATCACCGGACGGGCGGCGGTGCTCGCGCCGGGCCGGGCCCATCCGGTCGAGGGTGGGCGGTGGTCGGCGGGCCTGCTCGCCACCCGTGCCAGCACGATCGGGGCGGGGACCGCGGAGATCCAGCGCAACACCATCGCCGAACAGGTGCTTGGCCTCCCGCGGGAGCCGGCGGCATGAGCACCGACGGAGTTGTCGTCAGCGCCGACGGCGGCCTGCTCAGGATCGTCCTGGACCGGGCGACGGCCCGCAACGCACTGCGCGCCGTCGACATGCGTCGGATCACCGCCGCCGTCACCGACGCGGTCGACGGCGGAGCCACCCGGGCGATCCTCATCCGATCGGTCGGGCCGCACTTCAGCGCGGGCGCGGACATCGTCTCGGTGAATGCACCCGGTACCGGTGGACTGATCCGGGCGGTCCGTGCCGGCGCGAACCGCATGATCCAGACGTTGTGGGACTGCCCGCTGCCCCTCGTCGTCGCCGTGCAGGGTCGGGCGATGGGCCTGGGCGCTCACCTGGCACTCACCGCCGACGTGATCGTAGCCGGGGAGGGCGCCTCGTTCGTGGAGCCGTTCGCGGGGCTCGGCTTCGCCGTGGACAGCGGCGGCACCTGGCTGCTGACCCGGCGGGTGGGGATCGGCCCGGCCACGCAGGTGCTCCTGCGGGGCAAGCCCCTGGACGCGCGGCGCGGCCACGAGCTGGGTGTTGTCGACGAGGTGGTCGCCGATGCCAATCTCGCGGCGCAGGCGGCCCTGATCGCGGCCGACCTGGCGGCGGGGCCGACGCTCGCCCTGTCAGCCACCAAGGGACTGCTGCGCCGCGGCCTGTCCACCGACCTTGCCGCGGCCCTCGAGTCCGAGCTGGTGGCCGTCGAGCTCACGGTACGCAGCAGCGACTTCAAGGAGGGCATCGCCGCCTTCGGCCAGCGCCGCAGGCCCGAGTTCACCGGACGCTGATGCACCCTCTGCCACCAGATGATTCTCCGCTTCGATGTCGCTCGCCGCCGCGCTGTGGGCCGCAGCGGCCCGATCCGACGGCGCGACCGCCCCGGGGCTTCCCACGGGCCGGTCCAGTGACATCGCTTTTCGTGGTCCGGCCCTCCCGCTCCTCCCGGGGACGTGCCGGTCTGCGGGTTTGTCGTCTCACCGGGCGCGGGTAGGTGTGGGCTCGGCGGAAGCGGAATTCGACACCGAAAAGCCGAGGGAGAGCGATGACTGAACGTATGAACGGTCAGAGGGTGAAGGGCGCCGCCGTGTATGCCCAGACCAACGATGCTGCCAGGAACGAGGTTGTTGCCTTTAGGCGTTCCGCGGACGGCAGGCTCGCTCCGCTGGGACGTTTCGGGACCGGGGGCCGGGGAAGCGGCACCCCGCACCTGCCATCACAGAGTTCCGTCATTCTCAGCGACGACGGCCGGTGGCTCCTGGTCACGAATGCCGGCAGCGACGAGCTGTCCCTGTTCTCGGTGGAGGAGGACGGGCCACGGCTCGCCGATCGTGTCCCCTCCGGTGGTGCCAGGCCGACGAGCGTCGCGGTGAACGGCGATCTCGTCTACGTACTCAACAACGGCACGCCGAACATCAGTGGTTTCCGCATCCGGGACGGGAGGCTGACCCCGCTTGAGGATTCGACGAGGCCGCTGAGCGCCGGCAACGCGGATCCGGCCCAGGCGTCCTTCAGCCCGGACGGCCGGACGCTCGTGGTCACCGAGCGTGGGACGAACAGCATCAGCGCCTTCGCGATCGGTGATCGTGGCTACGCCGAAGGCCCGATGACGATCCCGGCCGCCGGGCGGACCCCCTACGGCTTTGATTTCACCCCGCAGGGCTCGATGATCGTGACCGAGGCGTTCGGCGGCGAGACCGGTGCCGCGGCGGCTTCCTCATACACCGTGGCGGGTGCGGGCCGGCTCGCCCCGGTGAGCGGTTCGGTCGGCGACACCCGCAGTGAGGTCTGCTGGGCCGCCGTGACCAGGGACGGCCGCTTCGCCTACGTGACGAACTTCGGCGATGGCACGGTCTCGAGCTACCGGGTCGAGGAGGACGGAAGCCTCGTGCTGCTCGACCCGGTAGCGGGCTCGACCGGAAGGGGGGAGAAGGGCATCCGCGACGAGGCCATCACCCCGGACGGCCACTATCTGTATGCGATCGACACCGATGGCCAGCGGGTCCTCGGCTGGACGGTGGAGTCCGACGGCCGGCTCACCCCGGTCGGCGCCTTCGAGGGTGTTCCGCAGACCGTTGCCGGCCTGGCCGTGAGCTGACCGCTGGGACCGGTCTGGTTCATCCGCGCAGCGGGTCACGCGCGAACCCGGCCATCCCGTCGCTGAAGGCGATCTGCGGTCGGTATCCGAGGATATTGCCGGCGCGGGCGGACGAGGCGGCGATGTGCCGGACGTCACCGGCCCGATAGGCGCTGGTGATGACGGGCGCGGGTCCGCCGAAGGCCTGGGCCAGCGCGTGCGCCATGTCGCCGACGGTGTGCGGATCGCCGGAGCCGATGTTGAGCGGGAGGAGCCGGCCGGGTGGGGCCGTGTGCCGCAGCGCCTGCAGATTGGCCCGGGCGACGTCGTGGACGTGGACGAAGTCGCGGAGCTGGCCGCCGTCCTCGAAGACCCGTGGTGCCTCCCCCCGCTCCAGTGCGCTGCGGAAGATCGAGGCGACGCCGGCGTACGGGGTGTCGCGGGGCATCCGCGGGCCGTAGACGTTGTGGTAGCGCAGCGCCAGGACGCTGCCGCCGGTCGTGATTGCCCACACGGCGGCGAGATGCTCCTGGGCGACCTTTGTGGCCGCGTAGACGTTCCTGGGGTTCAGGGGGGCGTCCTCGGTGACGGGCGTCGGCTGAAGCGGGTTGCCGCAGCACGGGCACGGTGCTTCGAACCGGCCGGCGTCGAGATCGGCCGGCCGCCGTGGGCCGGGGCGCACCAGCCCGTCGGCCGGGCAGCGGTAGCCGCCCTCCCCGTAGACCACCATCGAGCTGGCCAGCACCAGACGCCGCACCCCCCGGCGGGCCATGGCGGACAGCAGTACCGCGGTACCGAGGTCATTGTTGGTGGCGTAGGCGGGCAGGTCGTCGAGGTTGACCCCCAGGCCGACCATGGCCGCTTGGTGGCACACCGCGTCCACCCCGTCGAGCGCCGCCTCGACCCGGACCGGGTCGGTCACGTCCGCGACGATCAGCTCGGCACCGTCGTTCACCTCGGGTTTCGTGCGATGCACCGCGGGCAGCACGGCGTCCAGCACCGTGACCTCGTCACCCGCTCCGACCAGCGCGTCGACTATGTGGGAACCGATGAAGCCGGCGCCGCCGGTGACCAGGACTCGCATGTCCGTGACGTTAACGGTTCCGGAGCGACCCGGATCTTACGAGCCGAGGAACAGCTTCCGGACACAAGGACTATCCAGACCTGCTCAGGGAACCTGTTCAGGCGGCGGGAAGCGCGACGACGAAGCGGCAGCCGCCCTGGCGGTTGTGGACGGTGACATCGCCGCCGTGGGCTTCGACAATGCCCCGGACGATCGCCAGCCCGATGCCGGACCGTACCCGAGGCTGGTGGGGGTGGTCGCCACCGCCGGGGGTACGCGCGGTCTCCCCACGGAAGCCGAAGTCGAACAGGCGGGGCAGGTCGGCGGCGGGGATCCCGCCGCACCGGTCGGCGACCGCGAGTACCGCCCGGTCGGCGTCCGCTCCGGCGGTGACCTCCACCGTCCCGTCGTCGGGGGTGTGCCGGATGGCGTTGACGAGGAGGTTGGTGAGCATCCGCCCCACCTCGGTCACGTCGGCGTCGACGTATACGGCGTGGTCGGCGCTGCCGGTGACGGTCACCCCTCTGGCGCGTGCCATCGGGTCGGTGGCGGCGATCGCATCCGACACGACGTCGGCGAGACACACCTTCTCCAGCGTCAACTGAAACGCGCCGGCCTGCAGCCGGGCCAGTTCGAACAGGTCATCGACCATGCCGGTCAGCCGCTCGGCGTCGGCGAGCATCAGCCGGTGGTAACGGGCCGTCGTCTCGGCGTCCGTCACAAGGCCGTCCTGCAGGGCCTCCGCCGTCGCCCGGATTCCCGCCAGCGGGGTACGCAGGTCATGGCTGATCCAGGCCACCAGCTCACGCCGACTGGCTTCCAACGCGCGCTCGCGGTCCCGCGCCGCCACGAGGCGCACATGCGTGGCGTCCAGGGTGCGGGCCAATGCGGCGAGCTCGGCCGTCGGAACCCGGCCCGCATCATGATATTCCAGCTCACCGAGGGTGGCGGCTGCCCGGGTGAGTGTTCCGGTGGCGGCGACAACCGGCCGCCCCAGCCATACCGCAGCGGCGGTGGCGACCACTGCCGAGACCGCGACCACGATCAGCACGACCTGCAGATCGTGGTCGGACAGGAACATGGCCCGTGCGGTGCCGGCAACGCCCACCGCCACCGCGACCACCGGTACGACCGACAGCGCCGCCGTCGTGGCCCACAGCGGCCGTCCCCGTAACAGGCGCAGCAGTGGCACCCCCGTCAACGCAGCCGCAGCCGAGCAGGCGAGCGCGATCCCGGCGACCTGCAGTTCGGCGCTCATGACGGCGTCTCGTCCGCCGGCACCGGTGGCGTCGGATCGTAGCGGTAGCCGACGCCCCACACGGTGACGAGCATCCGGGGGGCGGTCGGATTATCCTCGATCTTCTCCCGCAGCCGGCGGATGTGGACGGTGACGGTCGAGGGGTCCCCGTAGCTCCACCCCCACACCTGTTCCATCAGCTCGACGCGGGTGAAGGCACGGCCGGGATGGCGCAGCAGGAACACCAGCAGATCGAACTCACGCACCGTGAGGCCGAGGATCACCCCGTACCGGGTGGCGGTGCGGGCGGCCGCGTCCACGACGAGGGTGCCGGCGCGCAGCATGCCGGACTCCGGTGGCGACAGTTCGTTTGCCCGCCGCAGCACGGACTGCACCCGCAGCGTCAGCTCGCGCGGCGAGAACGGCTTGGTGACATAGTCGTCGGCGCCGCATTCGAGGCCGGCGATACGGTCCGCCTCCTCACCCAGCGCCGTCAGCATGATCACTGGAACCGGTCGACTTTCCCGCAGCTGGCGACAGACCTCGATGCCGTCGAGGCCGGGAAGCATGAGGTCGAGCACGACAAGGTCCGGGATGGCGGTCCCGGCCACCCGCAACGCCGCGGGCCCGTCCGCGGCGCGGTCGACGTCGAAACCGGCGTTACGCAGATACCGGTCGACGACCTCCGCCACGGTGGCGTCGTCGTCGACCACGAGAACACGGGCCATCCGGTAACGATAAGAGCCGGCCAGCCAACCGGACCCGCCCGGGCGACGGATTTCCCCGTTCCGTAATCTTCCGGCGTCGAACCGCCGCGCTCTTCCTCGTTCCGTAAGGGTCGATCACATCCCCGCCCGATTACAGTCCCGATCATGCTTACGCAATGTGACAGTGGTGGGGCCTCGGTGGACGTGGTCCTGCCCTGCCTGGATGAGGCCCGCGCGCTGCCCTGGGTCCTGGAGCGGATGCCACCCGGATACCGGGCGATCGTCGCGGACAACGGCTCCCACGACGGATCACCCCGGATCGCGCGGGACCACGGTGCGGTCGTCGTCGTGGTGCCGGAACGGGGCTACGGCGCGGCGGTGCACGCCGGGCTGCGGGCCGCGGACGCCGAGGTGGTCTGCGTATGTGACGCCGACGCCTCGCTCGACCCGGCGCACCTGCCCCGCCTCGTTACCGAACTGCTGGCCGGGCGGGCCGAACTGGTACTCGGCCGGCGGCGTCCCACCTCGGTGCGGGCGTGGCCGCCACATGCCCGCCTCGGCAATGCGGTCGTCGCCGGGCGGCTGCGCCGACGCGGCGTCCCGGTCCGTGACCTGGGTCCGATGCGGGCCGCCCGCCGTGCGGACCTGCTCCGCCTGCCCATCGCCGACCGCCGGTTCGGCTACCCGCTGGAGCTCCTGCTCCGGGCCGCACAGGCCGACTGGCGGATCATCGAGACCGATGTCGACTACCACCCCCGGATCGGCAGATCCAAGGTCACCGGTTCGCCGCTCGGCACCGTCCGCGCCGTACGCGACATGTCCGCACTGCTCGCGAGCCTGCGGTGAGACTGCTCGTGGTGGCGAAGGAGCCCGTGCCCGGTCGGGTCAAGACCCGGCTGACGCCACCGTTGCGCCCGGCACAGGCGGCGGCCGTGGCCGAGGCCGCGATCGCGGACACGCTGGCCGCGGTCGGCGCGCTGAGCCGCAGTCCCGGCTTCGGCTGGCTGCGGCCCGTCCTCGTCCTCGAGGGCACCGTCGGCCCGTGGCTGCGGACATCGATCGCGGTGGTGCCGCAGGTGTCCGGACCGTTCGACGCCCGGCTCGCGGCGGCCTTCGACGACAGCGCAGGCCCGACACTGCTGATCGGGATGGACACCCCGCAGGTGACACCGGCCCTGCTGGCCGACGCGTGCCACGCGCTGCGCCACGCCGACGCGGTGTTCGGCCCCGCCGCCGACGGCGGCTGGTGGGCGCTCGGCCTACGACGTCCCGACGGCACGTTGCTGCGTGGCATCCCGACGTCACGCCCGGACACCGGTGCACGGCAGCGTGCCCGCCTGTCCCGGGCCGGCCTTCGGGTCGCCACCCTGCCGGTGCTGCGGGACGTCGACACCGCGGCCGACGCCCAAGCGGTCGCACGGCTCGCACCGGACGGACGGTTCGCCGCAGTGGTACGGCAGACCGTGACACCCCGGAGTAGTCCGACGGCGGTCCGGTGACCGGCGGTCGGTACGACGACGGCAGCCATCCACCGCTGGTGCCCCACGGCCGTCTACGAGGCGGCGCTGCGGTCCGTCGACGGACCGCTGTGGGTACGCCATCCGGACGGACGTCGTGAACCGGTTCCGGTGGACCAGTGGCGTGGTGGGCTCATTCCGGGCGACGCGTCCCTGCTTCGCCGTTGCGACGGGCCGACCCTCGACGTCGGTTGCGGCCCTGGTCGGCTCACCGTGGCGCTCACCACCCGCGGGGTTCCCGTGCTTGGCATTGATGTGGCCCCGTTCGCGGTGCGCCTCGCCCGTCGTGCCGGTGCGGCGGCGCTATGCCGCGACGTCTTCGGCAGGGTACCCGGTGAGAGACGGTGGTCCGCGCTGCTCCTCGCCGATGGCAACATCGGG
>NZ_CAKJTR010000061.1:10181-17454 GCF_917627355.1 Protofrankia sp. Cj3
AGCCGGCCGGGTGCTCATCGAGCTCGGGCCGCCCGGGACGCCCACCGGCCCCTCGCTGATCCGCCTGGAAGGGCCGGACGGGCGGATGTCGAGGTCGTTTCCCTGGTCGCTGGTGGGTACCGAGGGGATCGCCGGCCTCGCCGCGACCGCCGGCCTGCACGTTACGGAAATGTGGTACGACCCGGGGCGGCACTTCGCTGCCCTGGGCAGATGTCGGTGAACCTGTCTGTAGAACCACTGCGTACCGCGCCTGCCCGGCGAGCTGACCGCGGGTCGAGGCGAGGGGCGAAGCGCGGGTCGCAGTCGGAGCTGATGGACGTTGTCATCCGGCCGGTGGACCGGATGCGCTTACGTGACTGCGCCGCGCCCGCCGGACGCGGACCGCGCGGACCGCGATGACAGCTGTGGCGCAGGCCCACACCAGGCCGAGGACGATCGCGAGGTTCCGTCCGTACGGCAGCGGGTTCACCGACGGGTTGTCCGCCGGGCCGCCGTAGCCACGCCACAGTGGCAACGACGCCAGTGCGACCGCACCGCTGATCAGCAACGCACCCTGCAGCACCGCCCGGAAGGGCGCCGGGACCAGCCGGGTGAGCACGAGACCCACCGCCATCGTCACCGGGACGACCAGCAGGTCGTGGACCAGGATCCCGCCGACCAGCCACTGCGCCGCGTTCGGCGGGTTCGTAGCCGACCGCATCCCGACCAGCCCGTGGACGCCGTAGCCGATCGCGGCCAGACCGGCCGCGGCCGGACCGCCGCGCAGGACGGCCGTGGTCACCGCGCGGACGGCGCGGTGGCGGCCATTGTGATCCCGCCGGTCAGCCTGATCAGCCTGTGCCTGCCCGTTCACAGCATCACCACCCGGTGTACCCATTTGGTCTGCAGCACGCCTGGCCGGTTCGGTGCGATGAGCCGGGCCGGGTATCCGTGGTCGATGTCCAGGTCGGCCCCGTTCAGGCCGGTGGCCAGCAGGGTCAGCGGGTCCCGGGCGTGCGCCGGGTTCACCTCGCTGGTCCGGTAGGCGCCACCGGCTTCCAGGGACTCCACACGCACCGTCGCCTCCGCGGGGATGCCGGCGGCGTCCAGCAGGTCCCGCAGCCGTAGGCCGTGCCAGGTGGCGTCCGCGGCCCAGCCCTCCACACAGGTGATCGGCAGTCTCGACGTGTGCTGGGGGAACCCCCGCAGCCCGGCGAGGGTGAGGGCGAACGGGCGCGGGCCGACCACCTCCAACCGGTAGCCCGGATCCCGGGCGACCGCGGTCACCCGGGCGGCGGCCGCGGTTCTGTTGACCGGCAGCCGCTGCGGGCCGATGTCTGGCCGGCGCGGCGCGAGCAGGTCGAGCCCGGACAGGCCAGGCACCCACTGGCCGGCGGTTGTCGTCACGATCACCCCGGCGGCGCTGGCGACGGCGACGGCAAGGCCACGGCGGGACAGGCCGCCGCCCGGCTGTTCGGGAGCGCTCACCCGGTCGGTCAGCCGCGACCGTTCGCCTCTGCGGCGGCCGACGTTCGCCCGCACGACCGCGAGTTTCGCGGCGATGTGCACCCCCAGCGCGCCGATTGTGATCCAGGCGACCCAGTAGTGGGTCACCGTGAAGAAGAACCGGAACCGGTACCACTGCGCGATGTTCGCGATTCCGGTGGCCAACTGGAACACGGCCCCGGCGACCAGCGGCACGATCGAGAGCCGCTCCAGTGCATGCGCGACCGAACGGACCGGCGGCCACTCCCACAGCCGCGGGTACACCGTCCACAGTTTCGCCAGCAGCAGCGGGACGCATGCCAGCCCGGTCGTCACGTGCAGGCCCTGCGTCAACCGATACAGCGACACCGGGCGGGACGGCCAGACCAGCCACGACGGCGGATGCTGCATGGCGTGTGACACCAGGCCGGTCAGGAAACACACCCCGAAAGCGACCCCGAGCCACATCCCCAGCAACGAGGCCACCCGAGGGTCGTGCAGGCGACTGGAAAACGCGTCCGTGCGCAACGGCCCGCGGCGCAGGACCGTCGGCGCTTCCCGAAGCCGTCCGGTGAACAGCCGGATGAACGGTCGCATGTACGCACGGTAGGTCGCCGTCACCGCCTCCGCCGCTGGTGAAGCCTTACGGAACGGAGAAGCTCCACCGCGGTACGCCGGGGCCGGCCGGCATGTCTGTCAGGCTCGGCCCATGCCCGCCCCCGTCCCTGTCGCCGAACCGCTCGCCGGGACCGTCCATGCGTACGGGATCCGCCGTGCGCGGGCCGTGGCGGCCATCGCCCGACGTCGTCGGCGTGACGGGCGGAGTCTCCCGACGCCCGGGGATGGCGGCCGGTGGGCCCTGGTCGCAGCGGTCGTCGGGCTGAGCGGCGTCCTCGCCACGCAGGCGGCGATCCTGCTCCAACCCGGCTACCTGCCCGGCCGGATGACCGTGCTCTACCTGACCATGCTCTGGTGGGTGACCGGGACAGCCGGCGCGGCGTGGCTGATCCGGGCCGCTCCCCGCCGGCTCGCCGTCGGCCTGCTGCTCGCCGGCACCGTCGCGATCCACGCTGTGGCGCTCACCCACGGCCCCCAGCTGTCCGACGACCTCTACCGCTATATCTGGGACGGCCGCGTGCAGGCCGCCGGCATCGATCCCTACCGCTACGGTCCTCTCGCCCCCGAACTCGCCCACCTGCGCGACGACTGGTTGTTCCCGGACCCGGCCGGGTGCGCCGCCATCCACCGGGGCCCGCACTGTATCCGGCTGAACTACCCCGACGCGCACACCATCTACCCACCGGTGGCGCAGGCATACTTCACCGCCGTGCATGTCCTGCCCGGCCCGCCGCGCGAACACCGGATGCAGCTCTACGCGTCCCTCGCGTCGCTCGGGCTGGTCATTCTGATGATGAGGGTGCTGGCGGCGCAGGGCCGGGACCCCCGCTACGCCGCTTTCTACGCGCTCTCGCCGCTCGCCGGGCTCGAAACCGGCTCCGACGCGCACGTCGACGTCCTGGCCGCGCTGCTCGCGCTCAGCGGCATCGCGGCTCTCAGATCGCGGCGGCACGCCGGATCCGCCGCGGCCGGACGAACAGGCACGGCCGGAGAATCCGGTGTGGCCACGGAACCCACCCGCCGCCGTGCGTCGCTCGCCGGAGCGCTGCTCGGCGCGGCGGTGGCGGTCAAGCTGTACCCGGCGCTGCTCCTCCCGGCGGCCGCCCGGCGCCGCCCGATCACTCTGGTCGGCACCGCCGTCACGGTCATGGGACTCTCCTACCTGCCTCACGTCCTCGCCGTCGGAACTGGAGCCCTCGGTTTCCTGCCGCAGTACCTGAAGGTCGAGGGATATGCCCAGGGGGGTCGGTTCCTGCTCCTGTCGATGTTCGGCATTCACGGTGCCACGGCCAAAGCCGTTGCGGTGTCGCTGCTGGCCGTGGTCGCCGTGGTGGTGCTGCGCTCCGATCCGCGCCGGATCCCCGTGGAACGGGCGGGGTTGTGGCTTGTCGGGGCGGCTTTCCTGGTCGCCACCCCCGTTCAGCCCTGGTACGGCATCCTGCTGGCCACCCTCGCCGTGGTCGCGGGACGGCTGGAATGGCTGGCCGTCGCCGCCGCCGTTCACCCCGTGTACGTCTCCCTTTTCACCGGTCCACCGGGCGACGCCCGGACGCTACAGGTGTCCTCCTACGCCGTCGCCGGGCTCGTCGTGGTCACCGCGGCCGTCCTCCGGCGACGGGGAAGAACGCGATCGCGTCACCCGGGAGCATGCCGGCGGCCCCGGCGGAAGAATTCGACGGCGTCGGTGACGGAGGTGACGCTGTCCCAGGTGAGGTAGGCGGTGAACGAGGCGTTCCAGAGCTTGGGCCGTCGGCGCCGATCCAGCAGGCATCGTGGTCGATCGTCATCTGGACTCCTACGTCGTGGGGACCGTGCTGGTGTTGAGCCCATCGGCGCCTGTCACGTCCCACATCTGCCCGATGGGCTGGCGGTCCGGGTCGGCCAGTGCGTGCAGGCTCTGCGGGTCGGTGACGACGGATGCGAACCGTCGCGCGCCGTCGTCACGGCCGATGATCCAGCCGCGGGCGGGCGTGCCGGCCCGGTCGTGCTCGACGGTGAAGGTCTCGATCCGCCCGCGGCCGGTGACGGCGGAGGCGTACCCGGGGACCGGCGCGGTCGCCGACGGGACGTGTGCCGGCTCAGCCCAGGGCCGTGGCGGCCTCGTCGGTGCGATGACCATCGCATGGTGTTTGGTGAGGTACTCGCCGTTGGCGTAGACCAGCGTCCGGCCGCACAGGCGATGCGCGGCGACGATCGCGTGCAGGGAGTAGTCGTTCGCCGGTCCGCCGAAGGATTCCAGGCCGCCCGTGATCGTGAGGGGGCGTTCCTTGAGGATCGCGTCCAGCGCGCTCAACAGTGCGGCGGGGACGGCATTGTGGGCAGCCTGCGCGATGAGCTCGCAGGGCTCGCTACCGTCGCCGCGGAGGTCCGCGGCGCCGACGATCACAGGTATTCGGGGCGCGGTCAGGGACACGCGGTGAACGTATTTCGGCCGGGGACCGCATGCGTCCGGTGGAATCCGATTCTCAAGCGGGGCGCCTCCCGGGTGCCCGGCTCCGGGTCGCCGGTCAGGTTGTCGATCAATTCCCGCCCGGTATCCGGTCATGGTGTGCGGCGGTGGTACGGGTGCGCCGTCGCGCGCTGATCGGGTTATGCGAGCGGTACCCGAGCCCGCTCGGTCACGTGCCGCTGAGGGCCTTGAGGGAGAGATGCCAGCAGAACGGCGAAAACCACGTCGGGAGCGATCATCCTATCGGAGTGTCGCTACGACCGTTTGAACTCGCCCAGGCCGGGTCCGACTGGTTATCGATCACGCATAGGGTGGTACGCGGAGCAGGCAGCGACTGGACACGCTACGAAGAGGGAGAGCCGATGGTGCGTCGGTTCAACACGGCCGGCCCGTGCCTGCCCGCCGAACATTACATGATCCCAGCGCTGTCCCGGCTGCCGGAGGCACCCGGCCTAGTCGATCTGAAAGCTTACTTCGTCGTGCACGCGCCGCGCCAGACGGGCAAGACGACGGCACTACGCGCGCTCGCGCGTGAGCTGACCACCCAGGGCCGCTACGCCGCGCTGCACTTCTCCTGCGAGGCGGCCCGGGCAGCCGACGATGACTACGGCTCCGCGTCCCGCACCATCCTCAGCCGGATCCGGGCAGGCGCACAGGACTCACTGCCGGCGCCGTTGCATCCACCGCCCTGGCCGGCGGTGCCGGACGGCACACTGATCGTCGACGCGCTGCGCGCGTGGGCGCACGCGTGCCCTCGGCCGCTGGTGCTGTTCTTCGACGAGATCGACGCGCTGCGCGGCCAGTCACTCCTCAGCGTCCTGAGCCAGCTCCGTGACGGCTACAACAGCCGCCCCGCACCGTTCCCGTGGTCGGTTGCGCTCTGCGGCCTACGCGACGTCCGCGACTACAAGACCGCCGCCGGGGGCGACCCGTCCCGGCTGGGAACGTCCAGCCCGTTCACCATCAAGCTGGAGTCGCTGCGGCTCGGCGACTTCACTCCGGTCGAGGCCGCCGAGCTGTACAGCCAGCACACCGCCGACACCGGCCAGTTTTTCGCCCCCGGAGCCGTCGGCCACGCCTACGAGCTGACCGCTGGCCAGCCATGGCTCGTCAACGCCCTCGCCCGCGAGGTCATCGAAAAACTCGCCGTTCCCGTGACACAGCCGATCACGGTCGAGCACCTGGAGACGGCCAAGGAACGGCTCATCCTTGCCCGGGCGACCCACCTGGACTCGCTCGCGGCCAAACTCACCGAGCCGCGCGTCCAGAAGGTCCTCGGCCCGCTGCTGGCGGGCGACATCCTCGATCTGGAGCCCTATGACGACGACGTCAGCTACGTCCGGGACCTCGGCCTCATCGCGCCGAACGCGCCAGTCCGCATCGCGAACCCGATCTACCGCGAGGTGATCGTCCGAGTCCTGGCCAGCCGGATCCAGGAAAGTGTCACCGCCGATCCGCGATCCTTCGTCCGCCCGGACGGCACCTTCGACCTCCCGAAGATGCTCACCGAGTTCGTCGACTGGTGGATCGAACACGGCGAGTTCCTCACCCGCCGCGGCTACTACGACGAAGCATCCCCACAGCTGATCTTCATGGGCTACCTGCAGCGCGTCGTGAACGGTGGCGGCTACGTGGAACGTGAATACGCCGTCGGCTCCGGCCGTATCGACCTGAACATCCGCTGGCCCCACACCACCCCCGACGGCACCCGCCACGTGCAGCGCGAGGCCGCCGAACTCAAGGTCTGGCGCGAGGGCAGGCCCAACCCGCTCAACCAGGGCCTGAAACAACTCGACCGCTATCTCGACCGCCTCGGCCTGGGCAGCGGCACCCTGCTCATCTTTGACCAGCGCCCCGACGCCCCTGACATCGACAAACGCACCGCCCTTACCACCACTACCAGCCCTACCGGCCGCACCATCACCCTCCTCACCGGCTGACAACACGCACGGCTGCCGGAGCAGGGAGAAACCAGCGCGGCCGTACATCTGACGTTTGATCAGTTTCGTCGTGGTGTTGATGCCTTCCATGGGGCCGTTGCTGGAGGGCAGGGCCAGTCCGGCGACGAAGGTATGCAGGGCGGGCGGGTCGTCACCCGGTACATTCTTCATCCACATGTCGAGGTCCTCGCCGCGGCGCTCGGTGAGCAGGATGGCGAACGCGCGTACCCGGGCGGCCAGGACGGTCATCTGCGGGCAGCTCGCGACCAGGTCACCCGAGGTGCCGCAGCAGGTCGGCGGCCTGCTCGCCAGCCAGCTGGCCAGTCGACGCGGGGACAGCCGGCGTGCGGGGTCGGCGCGTCTCTGGCTGAGGGAGCGCACGAGCAGGGTGGCACTACCCGGATAGCCCTGCTCGCGGATCTCGGCCAGCAGGCGGGTGACCGCCACGGCGGGCTCGGCGGCGCAGATGGTCGCGTTAGGGGTCGACCAGCGTGTGGCGGGACGCCGCAGGGCCTCGGCCGGCTCTGCGCCCGGGCATAGCGCGTGACGGTGCCGCGCGACCAGCCCAGACGGCGGGCGCACTCGAGCAGTGCTGTCATACCCAGCGTAGGACGTCGATCCGTCGCGGCACGACCACCCGAACCCCGGGCTGCCCGACCGCCAGGCCGCCACGGTGGCGGCCTGGCGGTCGGGCAGCACATCGACGCGCCGGTGGCTAACGGCGTCGATCAGCAGGGTTGCGTACCGGCGGCCTCGCCGCAGCGCACAGTCGTCCATGCTGAGTACCTCCGGGACCGGCCCG
>NZ_CAKJTR010000061.1:17899-24584 GCF_917627355.1 Protofrankia sp. Cj3
ACGGGAACCGGCAGCGCCATGCGTCCTCTGACACGGCGCGGCGCCTGATCTTTTTGATTTTTTTGAATAAGGATGGCGATCCTGGGAATGAACGCTTCGGCGCGGATGATACGGCCGGGCGGAGGGACGCGTCCAACCGGATAGGCCCGTTACCCTTGAAGGAGCGAGCGGTGGGGTCAAGCCTGCCGGATGCTCTCTTTTTCTCCGCCAGGTTGTGGGGTACGACTGGTTGCTCCCGTGAACGCGGGCCCAGCCCAGCCCGTACACGAGGACGTTACAGAAATGCTCGGCGCCGTGCGGGTCAGTGCCGGTAGTAATGGGATCGGCGTGGTGGTCGAAGCTAAGGAGTTACCGTGGTCACCAGGAATCGGACTAGGACGCGCACGTACCGCGGCATCTTTCTCGGGATCCTGCTGTATCTGGCGATCGGGTTGATCGTCACCTTTCAGGATTATTGGCACATCCAGGATTGGGATCATCACGTCTTTCCGAGTCTACTCACCGCGTTCGTAGCCACCGCCCTCTGGCCGATCTCCCTCTTCTACACCTTCACCCTTCACCGTCAGTGACCTGATTATGAGCGTGCCACGACAGTCCTGTCCGCTCCCTGTGGACAGAAGAATTGAACGTCGCAACTCATCGTGGCCCCGAGATAGAGAGATCGTAAATATGCCCTCAACCTATCATTGTCCGCTACGGACGCTTGCTGGCAGCTTCATTCCTTATCGACGGGCCTCCTTGTCGCGGAACGATCGATTCCGGGGCTGCCGCACCACCGGTCGGGAAAACGGCTGGTCTTCGAGGTTGACTCGTTCGCATCAGTCGGATTCCGTTTCTCTCTCGACACGGGAGACATCAACGCCGGCCGACCCCAGCTGGCCAGGGGCCGCTGTCTGTGGCCGCCATGTCAGTCCAACCTGTAGCTGCGCGGTTGCACCCGCAGCGGCGAGCAGGGCGCCGGACTTAGCGGTGAGTTCAAGGCCGAAGGTGACGGTGATCTCGTCGGGGTAACGGGTAAGGGGCTGGAGTTGTCGGAGAACCGTTTGAGCGACAGTGCGGATCGTGGCCAGGGCTGCATCGAAGGTGCGTTCCGCCCGCTCGATCGTCTCGGGCCCGCCCGGGCCGCCCCGGGTGACGACGGCGCCGGGTTCGTCGGTGACCTGCACGAGCACGACGCCACCGTCCTCGAGCGGGAACTCCACCGCAACCATCCGTTCGCTCCGATCATTCGCCGAATGGCGGCACTACGCCAAGCCACTGGCAATCCTGCTTGAGGCTATCTCGCCGGGCCGCCAAGGCACCGATAAAACCACGGTGCGGCGTGTCCCCTACCTACTTCGGAATCGTCATGGTTTGCAGCATCGAGATCGAGATCGCGGAAGCTGTCAGCTCGGGCGGCTACCCAGTGACTGTGCGTTCCTCCACCGGCGGGGAGGCGTCTGGGCTGCTCCGGTTGGACGTCGAGAAGCTGCTATGCCGGCGTCGGGAACTGCAGATGGCCTTGCTCGCGTCAGCGGCACCAACTACCCGCGGGCGGTTGCCGGCGCTCGAGGTCCCTGTTCGGGAGATTGGCCAGCAGCTTTTCACCGCACTAGTCGGTGGTCCGGTCTATGGCCGGTATGCTGCTGCGACAGAGACCGCCCAGCAGAACGGCGAACTGCTACGGGTGGTGTTGCGGCTACGAGCGCCGGAGCTGGCGGCGCTGCCGTGGGAGATGCTGTTCGACCCAGAATCCGGCGGTTATCTGTGCCAGTACGAGCCGCTGATCCGCCACCTGCCGGTCCCAACTCCGGGCGCGCCGGTCATCAAGCCGCCACTGCGCGTGCTCGGCCTGGTAACGGCTCCGCGGGATCTGGCTGCCTTGGACACCGACGGGGAAAAGGCCCGGCTGAGCGAGGCCCTTACCGACCTCGGTGGACGAGTGCATCTGGAGTGGGCACCCGGCGCCCGTTGGGAAGATCTGCAGCACATCCTGCTGCAGGGGCCGTGGCACGCGGTCCATTTCATCGGCCACGGCGGATTCGACCAGACCGCCGGAGAGGGCACCATCGCGTTGGAAGGCGCCGATCACCGCGCTAACTGGGTCAGCGCACATCGGCTCAGACAGCTGCTCAGTATCCAAACCCCAGCGCCGCGGCTGATCGTGCTCAACTCCTGCGCGTCCGGGCAGGCCGCCGTAGATGACCTGTTCTCCAGTACTGCGGCCGCTCTGGTCCGCTCCGGAGTGTCGGCTGCGGTGGCTATGCAGTTCGCGGTCAGCGACCCGGCCGCCAAAGCGTTCGCCGCCGGCTTTTACCAGGCTATCGCCACCAACCGAAGCATCAGCGAGGCCGTACGCGTCGGCCGGATCGGTATCGCCGGCGCCAATGCAACCACCCTGGAATGGGCCACCCCCGTGCTCTATCTCCGTGGAGAACATGGCCAGGACTCATCGCTGTTCACTGTCACTGACACGGTCGCGTCGACCCGGCAGCAGGATGCGCCGTCAGCCGAAAGGGCTGCCCAGACTGCCGCCGTTCGCGCCCTCTACCAGCAGGCCATGGCCAAGTTCCGCACCGGACACTACGACCAGGCCTTGCCGTTGTTCGATAGTCTACTCACCCTCGACGTACATTTTGCCGATGCTGCCGAACGCCATAAAGATTGCCATACCCGGCAGCGTGCGACCGCCGCCTACCAGGCCGCCGACGCCGCCGAGCAGGCCGGGGACTGGCCCACTGCCATCCGCAGTTATACAGCTCTCCTCGAGCTCGATCCCGGTCACAGCGGCGCCCTCCGGCGGAGGGAGCAATGCCGCACCCGCCAGCACATCGCTGACCTACAGAACGAACTACGCTTACACTATGAAGCCGGCGACTGGGCTGCGGCCCTCGCCGTGGACCACGATATCGCCGCCATCGACCCCGCTGCCGCCAACCCCAACGGACTCGCGACCCAGGCTCACCGACAGATGGCCGCCAAGGCACTGGAGCCACCCACCACTCCGCCGACCACGGCGCCCACTACCCGCCAGCACATCGCTGACCTACAGAACGAACTACGCGTACACTATGAAGCCGGCGACTGGGCTGCGGCCCTCGCCGTGGACCACGATATCGCCGCCATCGACCCCGCCGCCGCCAACCCCAACGGACTCGCGACCCAGGCTCACCGACAGATGGCCGCCAAGGCACTGGAGCCACCCACCACTCCGCCGACCGCGGCGCCCACTTGGAAGCGGTTTCTACCCATCCACCCCTTGAATAGTCGCGCAACGGCGATCTTTCGCCATTTATTCCATATTTCACTATTCGCTCTTTTTGTGATGGTTATTGTGACCATTTCTGATGCGACCACCGACGCGACTTCCCACGTACCTAGCGATCTTTTAACGCTGATCGTCCTAGTCGGGATATCCGCGACTCTGCGCTTCCTGGTTGGATCTAATGCAAACGTCCAGAAAGGGTCTGAAAAGCAGTAAATTGAACAGCGTTGCTCTGGCGAGGTTTGCCACGGGGAGCTCTGAGCCGGTTAGTACTCCAGCCCGACTTTTGTGATCGTTTAGATCTGGTGGGTCATGGTTGGGCAGCGAGACCGAGGAGGGAGGCAGGTCCGGGAACGTAGCTGCAGCCCCGCAACTGGCGACGGAACGTCACTATCTCGGCGAGGAGGTCGACGGGTTCGGGGTAGTCGGGCACACTCGTCCTTATAGCCTTGGTCCGATCATTGTTTCGCAACGCACGATCGTGCCAGGGCCGCCCTGCTGCCCGGATGCCAGCTACACCCTGGCTCCAGGTCACCGGGCCTGAGTGGCCGTCCATTGGTGGGCCAGTGGGTCACAGTGTGGGATGACTTACGGTCAGGTCACAGGACTGACGTGCCCAGAACCTTAAATTCCAAGGTCAGCGTCCCCGCCACCGGGGCGCGCGCTTCTCGGCGAAGGCCCGGGGGCCTTCCCGCGCGTCCTCGCTGGCCATCAACGCGCGTACCTGTGCGTCGTTGCGGGCCCACTGCTCGTCGAACGACGCCTCGATCACCCCCCGTGCGAGTCGCTTGCTGGCCCGCGCCGCGAGGGGCGCGGCGTCCGCGATCTCCGCGGCAAGCTCCAACGCGGCGTCGAGAGCGCCGCCGACGGGTGCCATGAGAGAGGCGTCCCGCGGTTGCGCCCGGTGAGGTCGGTGCTGTTGAACAGCAGCGACCAGGACGCGAAGCCGAGACCGAGGGTGACGACGGCGAGGTTCACCCCGCGGGTGCGCAGCGCGGGCAGGCCGAAGACGAAGCCGACCGCGACCGCGGTCGCGACGCCCAGCGGCACGGCCGCCTCGAAGGGCCAGCCGTGGTTGGACACCAGCCGCCCGGCCGCGAAGGCACCCACCCCGCCCAGCGCGAACTGGGCGAGGGAGAGCTGTCCCGCGTACCCGGTCACGACGACGACGCTCAGCGCGATCATGGCGGCGGACATCGAGCTGACCAGCGCCACGTTCCAGTCGGTCGGCAGGACAGCGGCCGCGAGCACGGCCAGGCCGGCGGCGGGCCCGAGCGCGTACAGGGGAGAGCGGGCCGCGGCGCTCACCGCGGGCAGGCGGTCAGCGGTGCTCCCGCGGACGGGAAGCCCCTGGCCGCGGACGACAAGTACCAGCACGATGACAAGGAAGGGCACGGCGTCGGGAACGCCGGTCGTCCGCACGTAGTGCGTGCACTCGCTCTGGATGACGCCGATCAGCAGTCCGCCGACGAGCACCAACGGGTAGGAGCGGAATCCGCCGAGCAGCGCCGCCGCCAGCGCCGCGATGATCGTGAACGCCAGCGCGTTGACGGAGAGGTAGTCGCCGGTGAGCGAGGGGAAGAAGGCGCCCGCCAGCCCGGCGAGGGCGCCCCCCAGCGCCCACGTGCCGCAGGCCAGCGCGTCCGGGGAGAACCCCAGCGCCGCTGCGGCGCGCTGGTTGGCGGCCGCGGCGGAGACGGCGAGCCCCAGCCTCGTCCGCGAGCTGAGGACGGTGAGGACGGCGGTGACTGCGACGGCGATGCCGGCCAGCCAGAAGGACTGCTGTCCGACGATCACGGAGCCGAGGTGGACGGGTTCTTCCGGGAGGGTCCTGGCCACGCTGAGCTGCTGCCCGGTGTAGCGGATGGTCACGGACTGCTGGATGACGCTCAGTACACCGAGAGTGGCGATCACCCGGACGAGGGGGCTGCGGGTGCGCAGCGGCCGCATGAGCAGGAGCTGAACCAGCACCCCGACGGCGGCGAGCAGGATCGCGGCGAAGGCCACGGCGGGAACCACGGGCATGCCCTGGTTGTCCCGCAGCTCGTGCACGACGTAGGCGCCCAGTAGGGCGAACGAGCCCTGGGCGAGGTTGATCGTCCCGCTGCCGCGGTAGACGAGGACGAGGCCGATGCCGAGCAGGGCAATGAGCGCTCCACCACCCAGGCCCAGGAGCCCGAACTGCGCGAAGACGGTCATACGGCTTGCGCTCCCAGGTAGGCGCTGGCGATGTCGTCGGCGCGGGTCAGCAGGTTCGCGGCGGTGTCGGTGAGGGCTATCCGTGCGTCCGCGAGCACGTAGGCGCGATCGGCCGCTGCCAGCGCCAGCGCGACGTGCTGCTCCACGAGCAGCACCGCCGTACCGTCCTGCGCGGCCTCGCGTAATGAGGCCAGGAGCCGCTCGATCACCCGTGGGGCGAGACCGAGGCTGAGCTCGTCCGCGAGCAGGACGCGGGGGCGCCCGGCGAGGATCCGGGCAAGCGCGAGCATCTGCTGCTGGCCGCCGGACAGGAGCCCGGCCCGCTTCGACAGATACGGCTCGAGCTCGGGGAAGAACGCGAGTGCCCGGCGGGGATCTCCCCGCCCGAGCCTGAGGTTCTCGTGTCCGGTGAGCTCCATGAACACGCATCGCTCCTCGGTCAGCAGGCCGAGGCCGCGCCGGGCCCGTTGGTGCAGGCGACGGCGCCGGGCGTCGCCCGCGATCGACACCGACCCGCGCTGCGGGGTGAGGTCGCCCGCGATCGTGAGCAACGTGGTGGTCTTGCCGGCGCCGTTGCGGCCGAGGAGGGCGACGACCTCGCCGGGGTGGACCTCGAGGTCGAGGTCACGCACGACCGGGACGCCGTGGAATCCGACTGTAAGTCCGCTGACCAGGACCGCCGGCGATGACATGGGGCTCCTTCACGACGGCTGGGGCCGCCGGGTGCGGGTGCGGGGGAGCCCGAGGCCCGCTCCCGCACCCGCACCCGCACCCGCGGCCACGCAGGCGTCAGCTCTTCAGGGCTGCTTTGTAGTCGACGAACGTGCCGTCCTGCACAAGGGCGCCGTTCTTGATGTCGACGCCGATCAGTGAGGTGTCGAACAGTCGTGCGAGCGCGGGCACCGGGAAGGGCTTGGTGAAGTCCAGGGGTGGGGTGAACCCGCCGGTGTCCAGGTTCGAGGCCGTGTCCAGGGCAGCTTTGAACGATGCCGCGTCGAAGGTGGTGAGACCAGCCGCGACCTTGGCGAACACCACGCCCGACACCCACGCGTTGAGGTTCTGGGGAACGGTGAGGTCGACGTTGGGCTTGCCCTCCGCCGCGAGTGCGCGCTTCATACCGGCCCAGACGGGGTCGGTCGCGATCGGGAAGCTGGACACGGTGAAGGAGCCCTCGAGCTGGGTCTTGAACTTGGTCAACGACTCCGAGCCGACACCGCCGGCGGGAGCGAAGATCGTCTGGGA
>NZ_CAKJTR010000061.1:24991-25501 GCF_917627355.1 Protofrankia sp. Cj3
TCGAGTCGGCGAACTGGCTGAACGAGCCGAGCACGGCGACGGCCTTGTCGTTCACGGCTTGGCGGGCGCACGTGCCGGCGGTGTTGGGGTCGTTCTTGTCGTTGCAGGACTCGACCCTCAACGGGTGGCCGGCGATGCCGCCCGCGGCGTTCGTCGCCTTGGCGAAGGCCGCGAGCACAGTGGGGATGTCCGGGAAGTCCGCGCCGGACGTTCCCGACGGAGTGATGGTGAGGACGGTGATCGGCGTCCCGGTCGCGGTGCTGCCTGCCGAGGCTGCCGCGCCCGCCGAGGTTGTGCGGGTGGAGCCGGTCGTTGACGGCGTCGAGCCGCCGCAGGCCGCCGCCGTGAGGACAACAGCTATAACTAACACGGCGCCGCGGATGGTCCTGGACCTCGCACGCACTGTGATTCTCCTTCCGTCGCCCGAAACTGGATGCCCTGACCGGATGGCAGCGCCGCCGAGCGAACGCGCTGACGGTATTGCGTCCGGTGTGACCTCGGTCATGGTCC
>NZ_CAKJTR010000061.1:25891-28063 GCF_917627355.1 Protofrankia sp. Cj3
GCGGCAGCAGAAATAGCGTTCTCACGTCAGCACCGAAAAAATCGGACAGAACGCCCGCGGTGCCCAGGGCGGCACTCGGCGCCGCACCGCGTCGCGGGACCCGGGTTCTGGACGTTCTGTGCCAGCTCCCTCGATACCGTCCACCGCCTCCAGGCTTCGTCGCGGGACGCTGGCACGGCTGTCAGGTCGCGGTCTGGCCGTCGATCGTTTCGCGGAGGATGTCGGCGTGGCCGGCGTGCTGGGTGGTCTCGGCGATGATGTGGATCAGTACCCGGCGGACGCTGTGCCGCGCGCCCGGCTCGTGCCAGGGCGCTTCCGGCAGTGGCTGCGTCACTGACAGGTCGGGGATGGCCGCGACGATCTCGTCGGTCCGGGCAGCGGCCCGCTTGTAGCGGGCGACGATCCCGGCCATCGTGTCACCTGGCAGCATCTGGAACTCGTTCTGGCGCTTGATGGCCCAGGCCGGGTACTCACGTGCGGTGCCGGTCATGAACTCCTCCCAGGTGACGCCGTCGGGCAGCGCGTAGTTCATCGCCGACGGCCCCTCGAGGACGAAACGCATCCAGCCTTCCTCAACGGCGGCGACATGCTTGATCAGCCCGCCCAGGCACAGGGCACTGGCCGTCGGGCGTTCGCCGGCCTGCTCGTCACTGAGACCGCGGGTCGTGTTGATCAGGCTGGCTCGGGCCACGGCGAGTTCGGCGAGCAGGTCGGCCCGCTCCGCGTCGAGGGCTACGGGCTGTGTGGTCATCATCGTGATCGGCCCCTTCTGGGTCGTTGCCGTTGTCGGCTGTGACCACCACGGTCGTCCGGGAAGCGGTCAGTTTCTGGCCTCTTCTTCAGGCAATCTCATGGGCATGCCGACGACGTCAGCGCGCCTGCTCGCCCTGCTCTCGCTGTTGCAGGCGCGCCGGGACTGGCCAGGGGCGCTGCTGGCCGCGCGGCTCGAGGTCAGCCCGCGCACGGTGCGCCGCGACGTCGACCGCCTCCGTGAGCTGGGCTATCCGATCCGGGCCACCAAGGGTCCCGATGGCGGATACCGGCTCGATGCCGGGGCGGAACTGCCGCCGCTGCTGTTCGACGACGAGCAGGCCGTTGCCCTGGCCGTCGCGCTCCAGCTCGCCGTCACGTCCGGTGCCGGCATCGAGGAGGCGGCGGCCCGCGCACTGAGCACTGTCCGGCAGGTCATGCCAGCGCGGCTGCGCCACCGGGTCGACGCGCTGCGGGTCACCGCGGTCGAACGCCGCGGAAGCCGGCCCTGCCCGCAGGTCGAGCCGGCCGTTCTGGTGATGCTCGGTGCCGCCGTCCATGCCCGCGAGGAGCTGCGCTTCGACTACACCGTCCCGTCGCGGTCGGTGCCGGCCGATGTCTCCCCGCCGCGTCGGGTGCAGCCCCATCACCTCGTCACCTGGGGCGGACGCTGGTATCTCGTCGCCTGGGATCTGGACCGCGACGACTGGCGCACCTTCCGCGCCGACCGGATCAGCCCGCGTCCCCCGGCCGGCCCGCGGTTCACCCCCCGCCAGCTGCCCGGCGGGGACGTGGCCACCTTCGTCGCCCAGCGCTTCGGGGGCTCCGCCGGCCCGGACCGCTGGCCGTGCAGCGGGGAAATGATCGTCGATCTGCCCGCCGCCTTCGTGTCCCAGTACTCCCAGGACGGGATCGTCGAGGAGCTCGGCCCGAACCGCTGCCGGCTCGTCGTCGGCTCCTGGTCGTGGCCCAGCCTGGCCGCCACCGTCGGCCGGTTCGACGCCGACATCGAGGTCCTCGGGCCACCCGAACTCGCGGATGCCTTCGCGACCCTGGCCCGCCGCTACGCCCGCGCCGCCGCCGGACAGCGGGGCGAGGCGCCGACGCACGGGCGGATCGTCCCGACGGGAGGCCGAGGTGCCGGCGATGAACCCGATACCGGAAGGTGACGCGCGACGGCGCCGATCCGACCTCGTCCTCACTGGCGGTGCGGACGAGGTCGGATCGGCAGACCTATCGATCTGCTATTGGAAGACTCGAATCCCTGTCGTTGGCAGAGTAGAGACGTGGTCGACTATCGGCGCCGTGTCCTCGACGGCACGCTGGACGCACTTCAGTCGCATCTTCGGGAGCGCAGAAAAATAACACGTAGAGTCGCAAAATGGCTGCCGGCGGTGTGGTAAGGGCCTAACGCGCTGGTTT
>NZ_CAKJTR010000062.1:0-7116 GCF_917627355.1 Protofrankia sp. Cj3
GTAGATCTCCAGGCTGTTCCGCGGCGGCCGGCGGACGAGGGCGCGCACAGTATGCCCGCCGCCGCGCAGGGCCGGGACAAGCGCGGAGCCGATCAGACCGGTGGTACCGGTAACAGCGATGTTCACTGGTCGGATTCTTGCCTGTCCGTGGTGGGCCGGCGAGGCGGGCCCACCACGGATGCCGGCAGCTGATCCTACTGGCCCAGTTCGGCCTCGAACGCGCCTTCCTCCAGCCGGCGGCGGACGGCGGTGAGGAAACGAGCCGCGTCGGCGCCGTCGACGATCCGGTGATCGTAGGTGAGCGCGAGGTACACCTTCGACCGCACCGCGATGATTTCGCCCAGTTCGGGGTCATCCACGACGGCAGGCCGCTTGACCACGGAACCGGTGCCGAGGATGCCGACCTGAGGCTGGTTGATGATCGGCGTGTCGAACAGGGCGCCACGGCTGCCGGTGTTGGTCAGCGTGAAGGTACCGCCGCCCAGCTCGTCCGGTGACACGCGGTTGTCCCTGGTTCGGGTTGCCAGATCGTCGATCTTGCGTGCCATGCCGGTGAGGTTGAGATCCCCGGCGTGGTGGATGACCGGGACGAGCAGCCCCCGGTCGGTGTCCACCGCGATGCCCAGGTGCTCGGTGTCGTAGTAGGTGATCGTCCCCTGCTCGACGTTGACGCTGGCGTTGAGGTTCGGGTACTCCCGCAACGCTGCGCAGACGGCGACCGCGAAGAACGGCAGGAAGGAGAGCTTGACGCCTTCCCGTGCCTCGAACGCGGCCTTCGCGCGGTCCCGCAGACGGGCCACGCGGGTGACGTCGGCTTCGACAACCGTGGTGAGCTGGGCACTGACCTGTAGGGACTCGACCATCCGCTGCGCAATGACCGATCGCAGCCGCGACATCTTCTCCGTGCGGCCGCGCAGTGAAACCGGCGCGGGAGCCGGCACTGGCGACACGGACGGCACTGGCGACACGGACGCCGGGGCCGCCGCCACGGCCCGTGCCGGTGCCACCGCTGGAGCCGGCGTTACCGCCGGAGCCGGAGCCGGAGCGGTGGGCGTGGCGGCCGCATCGGCCGGTGTGCGCGCGGCGTCGATGACGTCCTGCTTGCGGATACGGCCGCCGATACCCGTACCCGTCACCGCGGACAGGTCCACATCGTGCTCGGCCGCGAGCCGCCGGACCAGCGGGGTGACGTAGGCCCCGAGCGAGCCGTTGCCGTTGGCCGGGGTTTCGCCGGCCTGGGCCGGCGTGAACTCCTGGGCCGGAACGGCCGCCGGGGGTGTCCGGGCCGCCACCGGCGCGGGAGCCGGGGGTACCGGAGGCGGTGGCGTGACGGCTACGGCAGGCGCGGGTGTCTGGCCAGTGGAGGCCGCCAGGTCTTGGCGCGCGCCCTGCCCCGCTGCCGCACCCTCGTCGATGACGGCAAGCTCGACGCCGACCTCGACCGTCTCGTCCTCGGCGACTCGGATGGCGCTGATCACGCCGGAGGCGGGCGCTGGGATCTCGGTATCGACCTTGTCCGTACTGACCTCGAGAAGCGGCTCGTCAGCCTCGACGCGCTCGCCTTCCTTTTTCAGCCAGCGGATGACGGTGCCCTCGGACACGCTCTCACCCAGACGGGGCATCGTGACGGACACAGACATGGGGTAGGACTCCTTCGTGGCGTCCGGCCGACCGTGGGCGACGGGGAGTGGCCGCAAACGCTGTGGGCCTGTCAGTAACTGGTCTGCTTAAGGCGACGCGATCATGATTCTCTCGCGCCGCCACCGGCTTTGGACGTAGTGGACTTGGTTGTGGGAGTTAGTTGTGGGAGTGCAGTGGTTTGCCGGCGAGGGCGAGGTGAGCCTCGCCGATCGCCTCCGACAGGGTCGGATGCGGGTGGATGAGCTGGGCGACGTCGGTGGCGGTGGCCTCCCAGTTGGTGATGAGCTGGGCTTCGGCGATCAGTTCGCCGACTCGGTCACCCACCATGTGGATGCCCACCACCGGTCCGTCGGGCAGAGCGACCAGCGTCACGGCACCCGCGGTCTGGAGGATCTGCGCCTTGCCGTTGCCCGCGAGGTCGTAGGTGTGCGTCACGATCTCGCCGTACAGCTCGGTGGCCCTGGCCGACGTCAGACCCACCGACGCCACCTCGGGCGAGGAGTAGGTGACCCGCGGGACGTTGTCGTAGTCGACGTGCGCGGGGCTCAGCCCGGCGAGGCTCTCCGCGAGGAAGATGCCCTCGGCGAATCCGACGTGGGCGAGCTGGAGCCCCGGCCGCAGGTCGCCGATTGCGGAAACGGTCGGCACGTTCGTCCGTAGCTGATGGTCGACGAGGACGAAGCCGCGGTCCATCGCGATGCCGACCTCGTCGTAGCCGAGCCCTTCGGAGACCGGACCGCGCCCGACCGCGACGAGCAGCACTTCGGCTTCGATGGTCGTTCCGTCCTCCAGGGACACCGTGACACCCGCGTCGGTACTCTTCACACCGGCGAACCGGGCACCCAGATGCTGTTTGACGCCGCGGCGGCGCAACGCCCGCTCCAACAGCTTGGAGCTGGACTCCTCCTCCAACGGGACCAGATGTGGCAGCGCCTCGACGATCGAGACGTCAGCGCCGAAGGAACGCCATACCGAGGCGAACTCGCAGCCGATCGCGCCAGCGCCGAGAACCACGGCGGACGCCGGTACGCGGTCGAGCGCCAGGGCGTCGTCGCTGGTGATCACTTGGCGATGGTCGATTTCCAGGCCAGGCAGTGACTTCGACCGGGAGCCGGTTGCGAGCACCACATGGCGGCCGGAGATGACCCGGTCGCCCACGGCGACGGCGGTGGGGGAGACCAGCCGTCCGTGCCCTTCGACGATCTCGATGCCGCGGCCCTTCACCAAGCCGGTGAGGCCGCGGTAGAGCTTGCTGACCACCGAGTCCTTGTAGGCATTGACTTTTGCTATATCGATTCCGTCGAAGGTTGATCGGATTCCGTAATTCTCGCTTTCGCGGATATTGTCCGCGATCTCCGCTGAGTGCAGCAGTGCCTTGGTTGGAATACACCCGCGGTGCAGGCAGGTGCCACCCAGCTTGTCCTGCTCGATCAAAACGACTTCCTGACCGAGCTCGGCGGCACGCAGGGCCGCGGCGTAACCGCCGCTACCACCACCGAGGATGACAAGGTCTACGGGACCGGCCGCAGAGTCCACCACGCCAGGCGTCCCTTCTCGTTGACTGGTTGGGATGGGTTCAGTCTTTCATGCCACGGGACGGATGCATCGCACGTCCCGGCAACTGTGGCCCATGACGCCGGGTATTCTTCCGCGCCACTTCCGTTCGTCGCTCGCTACTCGCTGGTAGTTTGTTCGCCCGGCTCGGCGTGGGGCGCTGGCGCCGCGGAGATGTTCGCCGCGGAGATGTTCTCGGCCAGCTGGAGCAGGGTTCGTACTATCACACCGGTACCGCCCTTCGGGGTGTGACCGTATGGTTCGCCCGCGTTCCAGGCCGGCCCGGCCATATCGATATGTGCCCACGGCATGTGATCGGGCACGAAGGCGCTCAGGAACTGCGCGGCCACCAGCATGCCGCCATCCCGGTTGCCGCTGCCGATGTTGGCAAGGTCCGCGATGGCCGACTCGAGCACCTTGCGCAGCTCCGGCGGCAGCGGCATCGGCCACACCGCCTCACCGGCGGCGCGGGCCGCGGCGACGACTTGTCCCACCGCGTCGTCACGGCCCATCACACCGCTGGTGCGCTGGCCCAGCGCCACGATCTGCGCACCGGTGAGCGTCGCGACGGTCACAATGAGGTCGGGGGAGTCCTGCGCGGCACGGGCGATGGCGTCACCGAGCACCAGCCGTCCCTCGGCATCGGTGTTGAGAACCTCGACCCGGGTGCCGCCTCGCAGGGTGAGGACGTCGCCCGGCCGGATCGCCTCCCCGGACGGCATGTTCTCGGCCAGCGGTATCCATGCGCTGACGCTGACCGCCAGGTTCAGCCGGGCGGCGGCGATGACAGCGGCGAGCACGCTGGCCGCGCCGGCCATGTCGGTCTTCATCCACTCCATCGCGCTCGCGGGTTTCAGGGACAGGCCGCCGGAGTCGAAGGTGATTCCCTTGCCGACGAAGGTCAGCGCGGGCGGGCTGGCCGGGTCCGTACCAGCGGGCCGCCAGCTGAGATGGACCAGCCTCGGCGGGTTCACCGATCCCTGGCCGACCCCGAGGATCCCGCCGAACTCGCCGTCGGCCAGCGCCTTCTCGTCGAGTACCGCGACGGCCACACCGGCCTCGGCGGCCCGCCGGGCCGCGATCTCGGCGAATTCCGCGGGCGGCAGGTGCCCAGGCGGTGTGTTGACGAGATCCCGGGCCAGCGCGACCGCGTCCACGGACACGGCGGCCCGGCGCACGGCGTCCTGGGCGGCGGCCTCGGACGGGCCGTCCACGACGAGCGTGATCTCCTGGACCGGAGGACGCCGGTCGCCCAGGGAAGCAGCCCGGAAGGTGTCGAAGGAGTAGGCGCCGAGCAGCGCACCTTCGGCGACCGCCCGTAGCTGGCCTGTTCCGGGCGGGCCGGCGGCCAGGGCGAGGGTGGTCGCGACGCGGGCGGTGCCGGCCAGCGCCCGCGTCGCGGCGCCCGATGCTCTGCGCAGCGTCTCGTGGTCGACGTCGATCCCGCCGCCAGCGCGATCACGGTCACCGGCGGCCGGCCCGGCTGGCCCGAGGCCGACCGCGACCACGGTGGGGAAGGGCAGGATGCCGAGCGTGGCGAAACGGACGAGGTCACCTGCCTTTCCGGTCGCGCCGAGGCTGGCCAGCACCTGGGCGAGGCGGCCGCCGAGGGCCGCGTCCAGCGTTTCGGCACCACCCAGCGGCATCGGCCCGTCCGCGCTCGCCGCGATACCTATCACCAGCGCGTCGGTGTCGAGGTCCAGCACGGATGATGTCGTCACGGCAGTCACGGTCATGCCGAGAGACTACGGAACACCGCGGGAGAGGCTGTCACAGCAGGGGACGCTGCCCCGCCGGACGCCCCGTCCGCGAGGCCGGGGCCCCGCACCGTGCCGCGGGCGGGGCGCGGGGCTAGTCCTGTCTTCCGCACGTGCGTGCGGAAGACAGGACTAGCCTGCGAGCATGGGCGAACTGTCGCGGTCGGCGCTGCACGATCGGCACATGGCGCTGGGCGCCAAGCTGGCCGACTTCGGCGGCTGGGAGATGCCCATCGAGTATCCCCGCGGGGGCGTCCTGAAGGAACACGCGGCGGTCCGGTCGGCCGTCGGGATCTTCGACGTCAGCCACCTCGGCAAGGCCCGGGTACACGGCCCGGGAGCGGCGGCTTTCGTGAACTCCGTTCTTACCAATGATCTCTCTCGGATCGCTCCCGGCCGGGCCCAGTACACGTTGTGCTGCGATGAGGAGAGCGGCGGTGTGGCCGACGATCTTATTGCGTACCTGTACGCCGACTCCGAGGTCTTTCTCGTCCCCAATGCGGCCAACACCGTGGACGTCGTCCGCCGGCTCGCCGCCGCCGCACCGCCCGGCGTGGCCGTCGACAATCTGCACACGGCCTTCGGGATAGTCGCTGTGCAGGGCCCGCGCTCGGCGGAGCTGATGTCGTTGCTGGGCCTGCCCACCAGCGGGGCCTACATGAGTTTCGTCCGGGCCAGCTGGCCGGGTGCCGGTACAGAGGTGATCGTGTGCCGGTCGGGCTACACCGGTGAACATGGTTTCGAGCTCGTGTCCCGGTGGGCGGACACGCCCGCGCTGTGGGACGCGCTGACCGCCGCGGGCGCCCCGCTCGGAGCCCTGCCCTGTGGGCTCGGCGCCCGCGACACCCTGCGGACCGAGATGGGCTATCCGCTGCACGGCCAGGACCTGTCGACATCGATCACTCCGGTGCAGGCCCGGGTGGATTGGGCGGTGGGCTGGGGCAAGCAGCGGTTCTGGGGCCGGGATGCGCTGCTGGCGGAGCGCGCCACCGGCCCGGCGCGGCTGCTGTGGGGGCTGCGCGCCACCGACCGGGGCATTCCACGGCCGCACATGACGGTGTACGGCCCAGCGGGGGCGCCCGTGGGCGAGGTCACCACCGGGACGTTCTCGCCGACGCTGCGGACAGGTATCGGGCTCGCCCTGATCGACCGCACCGTCGGCGAGGGCGACACCGTCCAGGTGGACGTGCGCGGCCGGCTGTCGACGATGGCGGTTGTGCGGCCGCCGTTCGTCCCGGCCTCCCCTCGGTGAGCCGGGCGCGGCCCGCGCCCGCGGCCATGGCGCCGAGGTGAGCCCCGTCTTGCGAACGAGCGTTCCCACGGCGGCGACCACTAGCGCAGACCGAGGTGGATCCGCGGGCCCGCGGGGATGTTCAGGGTCATGAACATCAGCGTGACCGTCGCCGTGACCTCGATGAGGGCGCCGAGCACATCCCCGGTGATACCGCCGAGGTAGCGAACCAGGAAGCGCCGCAGCAGCCAGCCCGCGGCCGTCCCGGCGGCGACGGCGGTCACCGCGTGGACCGCGCGGCCGGCATCCCCGCCGTCGATGTCGAAGCGTCCGGCCAAGGCCGCGAGGACAACCACCGCGGCGGCGGAGCAGGCTGCTTGCCACGGCTGTACCGAGCGGGCGACGAGAGCGCCGAGCCCGGTCGGGTGCGCCGCCGGCGCGCGGACGCAGGCGAGTGTCGCCGCGAGCCGCCCGGTCATGGCGGCCACCACGATCGACACCGTGCCCCGGTGTTCACTGATCGTCAGGGACAGCGCGCTGACCTGGATGAGCACCGCGAACACCAGGGCCAGCGTGCCGAAGGCGCCGAGCCGGGAGTCGCGCATCGCGGCCAGGGCGCGTTCCCGGCCGGCGCCGAACCCGTCGGCCACGTCAGCGAGCCCGTCCAGGTGCAGGCCCCGGGTCAGCAAGGTCAGCGTGGCGATCCCCACGGCGGCCGGGAGCAGGGTCTCCGGCGGCTGGCCGGGCGTCTTCGTGACGATCCTCATGCTGACCACGGCCAGGGCGGTGACAACACCGAGGACGAGGCCGACCAGCGGCGCGATCGCCATGGCGCGTCCCATGGCGCGCCGGTCGATGGCGACCGGCCCGCGTACGGGCAGTACGGACAGCAGGGAGAAGATCGTTCGAATCGGCACCGCTCAGGTGGCGGTC
>NZ_CAKJTR010000062.1:7505-16232 GCF_917627355.1 Protofrankia sp. Cj3
GACCCGCGGTGGGGCCGTCGCCCGCGGCGGCGAGCGTTCCCGTCTTGTCGCTGACCCCGGCCTGGTCGAACGTGGCCATCTCGGCAAGTGTCGCCTGCGCGGCCATCAGCAGGGTGACGGCGAGTAGCGCACCGGTGCCCTCACCGAGCCGCAGGCCGAGGTCCAGCAGAGGATCGAAGCCGAGTGACTCGAGCGTGAGGTGCTGCGCGGGCTCGGTCGACCGTGTGCCAGCGATCCACCATGCCTTCGACCCTGGCGCGTGGGCTTCGGCGACCAGCGCGGCGGCGCAGATGACGACACCGTCGAGCACCACCGGGGTGCGGCGGACGGCGGCCTGGGCCAACAGGCCGACGAGCACGGCGAGGTCCGCGCCGCCGATCACCCGGAGCAGGGCCGGCGGGTCGGCGGCGAACGGCCGGCCGCGGCGCATCGCGTCCCGGATCGCGGCTGTTTTGATCATCCACCGGGCATCGTCGATACCGGTCCCGCGCCCGACCACGTCGATTGGTTCACGGTCGAGCAGGGTGGCGACGATCGCCGCGGAGGCAGTGGTGTTCCCGATGCCCATTTCGCCCGGGACGAGCAGGTCAGCGCCGGCATCCACCTCCTCGTCGACAATCGTGCGGCCGATGTCGAGCGCGCGCGAGACCTCGTCCGCGGTCAGGGCGTCCTCGATGTCGATCCGCCCGCTGCCGCGGCGGATCCGGTAACGCCCGGCCGGAGCGGTCCCGTCCACTCCGCCCGGCCCGCTCGGCTCGTCGGTGTCCACACTGACGTCCACCACTCGCACGGAGGCACCGACCGTGCGGGCCAGGATGTTCACGGCGGCGCCACCGGTGGCGAAATTCGCCACCATCTGAGCGGTGACTTCCGGGGGGAACGCGGAGACACCCGACCGGGCGACGCCGTGGTCACCGGCGATGACGATGGCCCGGACGCGCTGGAACGGCCGTGGCGGGCAGGTTCCCTGCGCGCCGGCAAGCCAGACCGAGACCTCCTCAAGGCGCCCGAGCGCGCCCGGTGGTTTGGTCAGTGCTCGCTGTCGCTGCCGGGCTGCGTCCATGGCGTCGCTGTCGAGGTCTGGAGTCTGCACAGCGTCTTTCCTACCTGATGGACGATCCCGGCTACCGCGTCGGCCACTCGTTGCGCTCCGATCCGGCGCTACAGCATGCCGGGGGCGGCGACCGCTATGCCGATGTCGCGAGCAGCGTCGAGGAGGCGGTGGTCGTAGGCAACCATGGTGTGCAGATCCGGGCCGAGGGCAGCGGCGGTGACAAGGTGAATTGCGTCAAGGCTGCGTAGGCGCGTCGGTGGTTGCAGACCGGCTCGGTCCAACAACGGGTAGCTCAACCTGATTTGGTCGAGTTCTCGGAGAAGTGCCGTTGCCGCTCCAGCTGCGGCCTGCGCCTCCGTCCGACTGACATCAGGACGGTCAGCGACGCGAAGAACCGCGCGTCGTAGCTCGGTGCGTACCAGCGCGCTGCTGACCAGTCGCCGGTTCGTGTGCTCGGCGAGCCAAGCCCGTAGGTCCGAGGTCTCCTCCTCCGCGACAACGAGCTTGGTCAGTGCACTGGTGTCGAGGTAGATCAGAACTATCTCCAGTCCTCATCACGCAGAGCGGCGAGCTCATCCGACAACCGGACGCCGGTGCTCATAGTCACCGGCTCGATGCCCAGAATGCCCTGCCCGCCGGGTAGCAGGTCGCCGGAGTCGACAAGACGCTCGTAGCTCGAGATCGATTCGTACGGAGTGATGATCGCAACGGCCGTTCCGCGTTCGGTGACCTCGACCGTCTCTCCGGCCTTCACCCGGGCCAGTACCTGACTGGCGTTCTGCTTGAGCTCCCGCACTCCCACCTGCACCATGTTCTACATGGTAGCACCTTGGGTGTGCGCGGGTTCCGCTTCATCGAGAACGTGTCGGCACGGCGATGTAGTGGGCGTTGCGGCCGGTGGTGGAGCCGCGGACGAGCAGATCCGGGACGAAGCGGTCGAGCGCACGGTTCGCGCCGGTCTGGGTGAGGCCGGTCAGGGTCGCGTAGTCACCGCTGGTGATGCGGTCGTGGGCGGCAAGCCAGGCCTGGACGACGTCCGGGCTGTTGGTCTGGTTGGGCCGGCGGTAGGGCAGCAGGCCGCGTCCGATCAGCGCCCCTGCGGTGCCCTGGTCGTTGGTGCCCTGGTCGTTGTCCAGCCGACGGAACACGGCCGCGGACAGCATCCAGACGTCCTTGTACGGCTCGACGAGCACGTCGTCGTCGATGCGGGTGGCGCAGGCGGTCTCAAGCGCGCTCCGCGCGTCGTCCGCGTCGGTCTGCAGGGCGCGCGCCGCGCTGTCGAGGGTGAGGAACGGCCGGTGCAGCAGTTCGTAGAAGATCACGGCGATTCGCACGTCACGGCGGCGTGCGGCGGGTTGGACCGACTCCATCAGCGACATCACCGGCACGACCGGCGCCCCACCCGCCAGGCGGGTCCGAACCGCAGGCCCGGCCACCTCGACGATCCGCGGGGGCCGGTGGCCAAACGAGATCATTTCCCGGTACATGCGGTCGACACCGACCCCCTGCTTCTCCACCAGCCGCAGCGCGCGGAAGAGATCGGAGAGCGCCGGGTAGCGGGCGTACCTGCGGGAGAGCACGGTGTCCTGGGACACGCCGCCGGCAAAGCCGCCCGGGCTTTCCACCTCGAGAACATGGTCGTGGTCGAACCAGATCACGGTGATCGGATCCGGACGCATCCAGTCGCGGTGCACGAGCCCGTTGAGCAGGGCCTCACGCACCGAACGAGGCGGGATCTGCCGGACGGGGATCTCGGCGAACCCGCGGTGGACGGTGGTCGCGACGTTGAATGCCAGGAGATCGCTTTCAACCGCGGCGAGCTGTTCGACGAGGGCCAGTCCCGAAAGATCGGTCGGCGGGTTGAGAACATCACCGCCGGGGACGTCGAAGCGGGTCAGTTCGATGAGCGTCCGTGGCGCCGGGCAGAAGGCCAGCACGCCGGCCTGGGTGAGTGCGCCGTCCGGGCGCAGGACGCCGAGGCGCCCGAGCAGTTCGGTGTCGGTGGTGTCGGCCGTTTCGTCGTCGTTGCCGCTGATGAGATAACGGCGGGCCGTCACAAGGGCGCCCGGGGCGACGTCCGCGATCGTCCGGCCGGTCACTGCGGCCATCACGTCCAGCCCGGCCCGCTCCTGCCTGCGGAGCCACCACTCGGACCGGTCCACCGGAACACAGTGATCGCCGACCCGCCATCGGATCTTGTTTTCCGGGTCCTCGACCGGCTCGCGAGTCTCGGCAACATAGAGGACCAGGAGCCGTTCACCCCGCACGAGCCGCTGTTCGACGGCAGGAGCGATGTCAACGCGCTCGAAGATCCTGTGGCGGAGCCATTCGACGTCCAGCTCGGTGCCGAGAACACGGCCGGAGTCGTCCACGCCGACGATGAGCGCACCGCCACCCGGTGTGTTGGCCATGCACGGCACCTCGCGTGCCAGCTGCTCCACCGCCTGGGGATTCTGGCGCTCACCGGGGAGGACGCCACCACGACGATCACGTCGTCCGGCTTCCTCCTTGAGATCCACCTGCTCTCGCTCGTGCGGGCGCGGGAGCCGGCCGGACTCCAGCGCGGCAAGGATCTCGTCGACCTGAGACCGTAGCCGAGCGCGAGCCTCTACAAGATCACCGTGTGTGTCGAACAACGACACGTCCGCGCCTCCCGCTGGTCAGTACGCCTTTACGAGGATCCTAAACCAGTACTGGTAGGGCTGGAGGCTATGCGAGTGAGTGTTACCGGTGATGCTCTCCGGGACCTTCGTGCGCTGCTTGATGATCAGTAAATTGATCGTTATGCCACGCCGGAAGGCATGGGCCAGGCCGGGAGCTTCCGAGGCTTCGCGGCGCTGGTTGACGCGAATGCAGCTGACATCTTCTTGTTCCCTCGGCCCGGAGGGCTCGCGGCCAGCCTGTCCACAAACCCGTTGTGATATGGCTTTCGGCTCGCGGTAGCGGACCGTTGGCGTCAGTCTGCGCGCCACTTTCCGCATACTTGGGCGACCGCTACTGGAGTCCGATCGACTATTCATGCCAGCGCGTACTCTGTCCCGAGTACGACTGATTGTCACGGTCGGGGCGAATGACACGACGGGGACGCCATCGACCGGTCTGTCCATCCCGTTGTATGAATCGAGGGAGGCCAGGATGGCCAGCCCCGGTCCGCGCATCGAGGTCGATGGCCAGGTGCAGGGAAACATCGTCGTGGGGGATCGCAATCTAGCCGTCTCCGCCATCCATTCGGTCGCCCAGCGCCGTCGCGGCCTCAAACGAATTGGCCAACCGCATCGGCGCCGCATTGTCGGGGCGGGCGAAACCGTTCGCCGCACCCGTTTTTCCAGGGAACAGGGATCGATAGTGCTGGCATGGTCCTGATGTGGCCGAGGGCGTCGTCGAAGTGGTCACCCGCGTGCGGGTGACCCTCCGGCGGCCTCGGCGCCGGGGCATGGGGATCACATGCGTTCCGGCGCGGCGATACCGAGGAGGTTCAGGCCACGGCGCAGCGTCTCGGCGCTGAGCCGGCACAGTGCGACGCGATTACCGCGCGTCGGCTGCGCCACGGACAGGACGGGGCAGGCTTCGTAGAAGTCGGTGAAGGCCTTCGCCAGGTCGTAGAGATAACCGCAGAGCCGGTGGGGCTCGAGCGTCTGGCCGACCTCGGTGAGCGTGTCGCCGAAGGCGTCCAGCGCGAGTATCAGCGCGCGTTCGGCGGGATGCGGCGCGAGCGTCGTGTCGACCGGTGCGGATGCGTCGCCGGCTTTGCGAAGAATGGAACAGATCCGCGTGTGCGCATACTGGAGGTACACACCGGTGTTGCCGGAGAAGGACACCATGCGGTCGACGTCGAAGGTGTAGTCCTTGGTGCGGGATGTCGACAGGTCCGCGTATTTGACGGCGCCGATGCCCGCCTGCTCGGCGATCTGGTCGAGTTCGGCCGGGTCGAGATCGTGGGCTTTCTCGGTGACGACTTCCCGGGCCCTCCCAACGGCGGTGTCGAGCAGGTCCATCAGTTTGACGGTGTCGCCCGAGCGGGTTTTGAAAGGCCGCCCGTCGGGGCCGAGCACCGTCCCGTAGGAGACGTGTGTGACGTCGGCGTCGTCGGTGAGCCAGCCGGCGCGGCGGGCGGCTTCGAAGATGAGCTGGAAGTGCAGGGCCTGACGGGCGTCGACGACATAGAGAATCCGGTCGGCCTTGAGGTCGCGGATGCGGTAGCGGATCGTCGCGAGGTCGGTGGTGTCGTATCCGAAGCCGCCGTCGGTCTTACGGACCATGAGCGGTACCGGTTCGCCGTCCGGGCCGGTGATCTCGGCGGAGAACACACACAGCGCACCGTCGCTTTCCACGGCGATGCCGGCCTGGGTGAGTTCGCCGACCACTTCGGGCAACCACGGGTTGTAGAACGATTCGCCCGCCGAGTCGGCGGCGGTGAGAAGCACACCGAGCCGCTGGTAGATCTCGCTGAACGCGAACTCCGACTCGGCGACGATCTCCCGCCAGCGGGTGACGGACGCCTCGTCACCGGCCTGCAACGCGACAACGCGACGCCGGGCCCGGTCGGCGAAGTCGGGATCGGCGTCGAACACGGCCCGGGCGGCCCGGTACAGGGTGTTGAGCGCGGAGACGGTCGACGTGCCGTCGGAGAGCTCGTCGTGGTGCCACGCGACGTCGGGATGCTCGTCGAGATACTCGATGAGCATCCCGAACTGGGTGCCCCAGTCCCCGAGATGGTTCTGGCGGAGCACCTCCGCGCCGAGGAAGCCGAGTACCCGGGACAGGCAGTCACCGATGATCGTCGTCCGGAGGTGACCGACGTGCATCTCCTTGGCGATGTTCGGACCGGAGTAGTCGACGACCGTCCGACGGCCCTGCTGTGGTGTTCCCACCCCGAGATGGCGACTTGCCAGCCGTGCCGCCACCTGGCGCCACAGCGCGGTGTCGGACGCGACCAGGTTGATGAATCCCGGCCCGGAGACGGTGACGGAGGCAACCGGGGTACCCGTGTCGGCATCCGTGTCGGTGTCGGTACCGATGTCGCGGCGCAGGGCGTCGGCCACGGACGCGGCCAGGTCGGCAGGTTTGCGCCGGGCGCGTTTGGCGAGTGCGAGGGCCGCGTTGGCCTGGAAGTCCGCGTGCTCGGAGCGCCGGACCACCGGGTCGGCTCCCGCCAGCTCAGGCAGCGCCTGGCTGATCGCGTCGGAGACGGCGGTCTCGACCTGCCTGCGCAGCGACGGCACCTCGTGCTCGTTCAAGCCCACAACCTCCCACGCCTTCTCCCGCACGTTTCTTCGAGTTCCTCCATTCTTCCAGGTCGATCCTCAGCTCCCGGCGGGTGCTCACGGCGGGTGCTGAGCGCGGGTCAGCGCAGGCGGGTGGGGATGCCGGCGACGACGTGCCAGACTTCGTCGGACTCGGCCGCGATCGCCGCGTTGAGCCGGCCCAGGGCGTCGCGGAAGCGGCGTCCGACCGCGCTCGTGGGGACGATGCCCGAGCCGACCTCGTTGGTCACCGCGACCACGTGGCGCCGGGTGTCACGCCAGGCCGCGACCAGTGTGTCGACGCGGGCGGGCCAGCCGCCGTCCACGGGATCGTCGTCGAGATGGGCGGTCAGCCACAGGGTGAGGCAGTCGACGAGCAGCGGCGGGCCGTCGGTGCTCAGCAGCGGCGTCAGCTCAGCGGTCTCCACCGTCGTCCAGTGCCGCGGCCGGCGGATGGTGTGGGCGTGCACCCGCGCCGCCCACTCGGTGTCGCCCGGCGCGACCGGTCCCGCGGTAGCGACGTACACCACGTCCGGCCAGGCGGCCAGGCGGCGCTCGGCCTCCGCGGACTTGCCGGACCGGGCACCCCCGGTGACCAGGACGCGGTACGGCCGGGGCAGCCCGGAGGCCGACCGCGTGCGGCGCGTTCCGTGGCGCGCAGTGACCGGCACGCTGGCTGAGGTGGTGTCCGAAGCGGCGGTCGAGCTGGTGTCCGGGATAGCGTTCGGGCTGGCGTTCGGGATGATGTCGAGCACGGCACCGTCGGGATGCACTTCGGCCCCCATCAGCGCCAGCCGCCGGGCGAGCGCGTCCCCAGGGGGGTTTCGGTGGCTCAGATGGACGGCGAGGACCCGGGTCGTTCCCACCACGGCGCCGTGTTGGCGCAACTGCGCGAGGACATCCGCGAAGCTGGCCAGGCCCAGGTGGTCACCGAACCCCGGGCGGTCGCCGTTGTTCTCCTCCATCAGCACGGCGTCGAACGCCCGGCCGGTGAGCGCGTCCAGGGTCCGCGGTGGCAGCGGCGCCGCGGTGTCGCACGCGTAGAGCACCCGTCCGCCGTCCGGGGCGGTCACGTCGTAGAGCACCGCCGGCCCGATGGCCGTGCCCCCGTGGTTGGCCGCCACCGGCCGTATCTCGAAGCCGCCGAGCGCCAGCACGCCGCCGGCGACCACCGGGTGGAACCGAAACGCGCCGGACCCGCTGGGGGCCGGGCTGTCCGCCGCCTGGACCGCCGGATTCTCCGCCGCCGAACCCTCAGCCGCGCAGTCCCACGGACCGACGAAGGCACGGCAGGCGTCCAGGCAGGCGGGCGGCCCGACAACGTCCAATGGCTGGTCGGCCGCGGTCGCCCACTCCCGCCACAGCAGGGCCGCCGGGCCGGTGTGGTCGGGATGGGCGTGGCTGAACAGCAGATGACGCACGCCCGCGAGCCGCACCCCGAAGCGGGTTGCGGCGCGCGGTACGTCTGGCCCGCAGTCGATGAGCATGAGCTCGTCGATGAGCACCGCGGTCTGGGTGCGCACTTCGTGCTCGCGTGCCCAGCGGCACGACGCGCACTCGCACCACGGGTTGGGCCAGCCATCGGCTGAGCCCGTACCGAGCAGCCTCAGCCGCACGCGCGCGACGTCCTCACGCCGAAGGCTTCTGCGCCTGCGCCTGTGCCTGTGCCGGTGGGCGTGCGTGCGCGTGCGGGGCTGTGTGCGGGGCTGCGTGCGGATGGCGCTTCCGGTCGGCCAACGTCATGATCATGATGACGAGTCCGAGCAGCAGGATCGCGCCGATCGTGACCAGGCCGACCGCCCACCATTCCAGCGGTCCCTTGTGCGGTTCGGCGGCCTCGGCGAGCGTGGACGCGCCAGCGAGCGCCGTCGTGATGCCGTATGAAGCTGTGATCACGGCTTCCTTCCTCTTTTTTCGACCTGTCTGCCCGTCCGCCGGATCGTATGGGGCTGGCCGCACGGTAGCGAGGAGAAGCAGGGCGATCAGGCCAGGAGCACTTCCGGCGCCTGGGCGCGGCGAGCCGGAATGACGATCTCAAACGCGCTCTCCGGGCCTTCGAGCGCGCGAAATAGAGTCATGGCCGCAGCGCTCTCCGGCCGTGAGCGTGTTGGATGGGTGCCTGCCGTTCGGGATGACGCAGATGGGCAGAACAACAGGGAGGTCGCCCGGTGAGCTGGGTGTGGCGTTTTGAGACCGAGGACGGTGGCGCGGCCGCCCTGTCCGGCTCGTCGTTGTCGGACTCGTCGTTGCCAGAGCCGTCGTCGTCAGAGCCGTTCCCGACGCAGAGCGATGCCGAGACCTGGCTGGGGGAAACCTGGCGGGAGCTGCTGGCGGCCGGCGTCCAGCAGGTGGTGCTGCAGGAGGCCGGCCACAAGGTCTACGGCCCGATGAGCCTTCGTCCGGTGGATTAGAGCGCCCGGCAATAGGGGA
>NZ_CAKJTR010000062.1:16465-25526 GCF_917627355.1 Protofrankia sp. Cj3
TTAGCGCGTCCTGGCCGTGAGGCCGTCGCTTCGCGTCCGCTTGTTACACGATGTCCGGGTCGGTGACGACGACATCGCCGAGCACCGCGTCGATCCGGGTCAGGACCTCCGGGTCCAGCGTCACTCCAGAGGCCTTGACGTTCTCGTGAACCTGCTCTGGTCGTGACGCTCCGATAATCGCTGATGCCACATTGTCGTTCTGCAGCACCCAGGCGACGGCCAGCTGCGCGGGGGACAGGCCGACGTCGGCCGCGACCGGCAGCAGGCCCTGGACCCGAGTGAGAACCTCGTCCCCCATCAGCCGCCGGATGAAACCCGCGCCGGAGCCGCTGGCCGCACGAGTCTCCTCCGGCGGCGGGGTTCCCGGCTGGTACTTGCCGGTGAGCACACCCTGCGCGACCGGTGACCAGACGAGCTGGGAGATGCCGGCGGCGCGGGAAGTGGGGATGACCTCCGCCTCGATCTTCCGCCACAGCATCGAGTACTGCGGCTGGTTGGAGATGATCTGGTCGAAGCCGGTCGCGGCGGCGATCTCCACCGCGGCGGCGATCTGCGTGGCGTCCCACTCCGAGACACCCACGTAGAGCACCTTGCCGGCCCGCACCAGGTCCTCGAAGGCCCGCAGGGTCTCCTCCAGGGGCACGGTCGGGTCATAGCGGTGTGCCTGGTAGAGATCGAGATGATCGGTGCGCAGCCGCCGTAGCGAGGCGTGGCAGGACTCGATGATGTGCTTGCGCCCCAGACCGCGATCGTTCGGGCCGGGCCCAGTCGGCCAGAAGACCTTGGTGAACAGCTCGTACGATTCGCGCCGTATCCCCTCCAGGGCCTCACCCAGCACAGCCTCGGCCTTCGTACCCGCGTACACGTCGGCGGTGTCGAAGGTCGTGATCCCGCTGTCCAGCGCGGCGCGTACGCACGAGAAGGCCTGATCCCGTTCGATCTGGTCGCCATGGGTGAGCCAGTTGCCGTACGAGATCTCGCTGACGCTCAGCCCACTGCGTCCTAGTCGTCGATGCTCCACCCGGTCACCCTATGATTCCCGGCACAGAGCTTGAGGCCCGGGTCGTACCGGAGCGTCTCGCTCTGTGCCGGCATCATCTGATCACCGCGTGGTCCGTCACCCGTTGCCGACGCGGGTGAGGTGCGGCCGCGGCATCCGCCAGCGGGCCGGCAGCAGGGCGCGCTGCACGCTGTACGCGCGTACCCGGACCGTCGAAGCCGGGTATTTCTCGGCAACTCTGCGGCTGACCTGGCGCGACAGCACGATCGAGTCGACGGCCACAGCGAGGATTCCCAGCAGCATCAGGTAGGTGGCGATGAGCCGGACGTACACGTTCGGGACGAGCCCACCGACGAAGTACACCGCCGCGGCGACCAGGAAGAACGGCCCCACGTTGCGGCGGGTGTCGACGAAGTCCCGGGCCAGCACACGTTCGGGGAGACGCTCGCGCGGGGGCAGTCTGCTGATGTCCCCGGACATCATCCCGGCCCGGTACTCCTGGCTCTGGCGACGGCGTTCCGCGCGGGACCGGGTACGCGCGTCCTTGCGTGAAGCCGGGGCCGCGAGGACGCCGCCACGGGCGCGTGCCGCGCGTGCCGCGCTGCGCTTCGGGGTCGGGCGTCCCTTGCCCGGCTCGTTCCCGCCACCGCTGGGCGCAGCCCCGTCGGTGGGTGGGGCGGCGGGCGCGGCCGACGCCGTTGTGCGTCGTTTCAACAGGGCCATCAGGGGAGTGCCAGCATCTGGTCAAGGGCCTTCCGGGCGTGGGCCGCGACATCGAGGTCGACCGTGATGAGGTTGACCGTCTCGCCGCGGGTGAGGGACTCGAGCGCCCACACGAGGTGGGGTAGATCGATACGGTTCATCGTCGAGCAATAACACACCGTACGGTCCAGGAAGACCACGGTCTTGTCCGGATGCCGATGCGCGAGCCGCCGCACCAGGTTGAGCTCCGTGCCCACGGCGAAAGCGCTACCGGGCGGCGCCTCATCGACGACCTTGATGATGTATTCGGTCGAGCCGACCAGGTCCGCGGCGGTGACGACGTCGTACTGGCATTCCGGATGGACGAGCACGGTGACGCGGGGCAGGCGGGCGCGGACCTCGTCCACGCAGGCGCGGCTGAACCGGCCGTGTACCGAGCAGTGCCCCCGCCAGAGGATCATCCGCGCGTCGCGCAGCTGTGCCGTCCCGACACCGCCGCCGGGACGGCGCGGGTTGTAGACGACACAGTCGTCGAGCGACATGCCCATCTCCAGCACCGCGGTGTTGCGGCCGAGATGCTGGTCGGGCAGGAACAGCACCCGCCGGCCGCGGCGCTCGGGCCCGAATGCCCAGGCAAGAGCCCGGCGGGCGTTGGACGACGTGCAGATCGTGCCGGCATGCCGCCCGGTGAACGCCTTGATCGCGGCTGTGGAGTTCATGTAGCTGACCGGCACCGTGTCCTCGGCGAGGCCCGCGTCCGCCAGCGTTTCCCAGGCCTGTTCCACCTGCTCGATCGCGGCCATGTCGGCCATGGAGCAGCCGGCGGCGAGGTCGGGCAGGATCACCTGCTGATGCTCCCCGGTGAGGATGTCCGCGCTCTCGGCCATGAAGTGCACGCCGCAGAAGACGATATGGCTGGCCTCGGGACGGGCCGCGGCCTGCCGCGCGAGCCTGAACGAGTCGCCGGTCACGTCGGCGAAGGCGATGACCTCGTCGCGCTGGTAGTGGTGCCCGAGCACGAAGACGGAGTCGCCGAGCGTCGCCCGAGCCGCCGCGGCGCGGTCGACCAGGTGCGGATCGGACGCCGGCGGCAGCGCGCCGGGGCAGTCGACCCCGGGCTCGCTGCCGGGATCGGCGGCGCGACCGAGCAACAGCATCGCAAGCGGATTCGGGAGTATCGGTGGCGGCGCTGTGACCGATGGCGATGTGACCGGCGGCCCGACCGGCGGAGTACTGGCGGCGCGGCCGAGCGCGGGATTGATCGTCATGCTCGCTCCTCCGGTCGACCGGCCGATGGGGGGCCTGGCCGCCTAGCCTGTGCGCGAATGGTCGATAAGACTCTAACTCGCTATGCGCGCACGTGTCGCAGTCGGCGGGGGGAGTCCGCGATCACAGCCCCCCGGTCCGTGCTTGGTCGTCCGCGGCGCTCCTGCGTACGATGGGAAGGCGATCGCGGCGTGCGGTGTTGCAGGTAGGTGTTGGGGGTGACGGCTACCGCCGCGATGGCATGAACGGCGACATTCACCTGAATGGCGATATTTACCGGCATCTCACGCGGCCGCGTACCGAGCGCGGCCGCTGGCGTGGGGCACACCAATACAGGCCAGACCTGACAACAAGGGCTCGCTGGCCCACCGATGTGCGAGCATGGATTTTCGCGCACTCGCGGGCCCCAAGGGAACCTAGGGAGCAGTCTCCATGACCGTCCAGGACGCGACGACTGACACCGTGACCGGCACGGACACCGTGGCTCGGCCGAATACCGTCATCCTGACCGATGTGGCCTCGAGCAAGGTGAAGAGCCTGCTTGAGCAGGAAGGCCGGGACGACCTCCAGCTGCGGATCGCCGTGCAGCCCGGTGGCTGTTCTGGCATGCGGTACCAGCTCTTCTTCGACGAGCGTCAGCTCGACGGCGACACCGTGCTGGACTTCTCGGGTGTCAAGGTCGCGGTCGACCGGATGAGCAGCCCGTACCTCGGCGGCGCGACGATCGACTTCGTCGACACGATCGAGAAGCAGGGCTTCACGATCGACAACCCGAACGCGGCGGGCTCCTGCGCCTGCGGCGACTCCTTCCACTGATCATATTGCCACGGGGCCGGGTTCGTCCCGTTCCGGCGCGTCAGGGATAGGCAGATGATGGTGTTCGCCTCGACCGGTTTCCGGCTGGGGCGAGCACCATCGCCATGTTCCGGTGGATGTCGCGGCGCCCCGAAGATGAGGCTTTCCGCCAGCGAGCGGCTGTCGACCGGGTAAGCTCGCGTGTCGTGCGCATCGCCGTGACAGGTTCCATCGCCACTGACCATCTCATGCGTTTCCCGGGGCGGTTCGCCGACCAGTTTCTCGCCGACCAGCTTGAACGGGTGTCGCTGTCCTTCCTGGTTGATGATCTGGTCATCCGGCGCGGGGGAGCGGCGGCCAACATCTGCTATGGCCTCGGGCGGCTGGGGCTCCGCCCCGTCCTGGTGGCCGCGGTCGGTGAGGATTTCGCCGACTACCGTTCATGGCTGGATCGCCATGGAGTGGACACGGATTCGGTACTGGTCAGTGATCTTTTTCACACGGCTCGTTTCGTGTGCACGACCGACAGCGATCTGTGTCAGATCGCCTCCTTCTACCCGGGCGCGATGAGCGATGCTCGCCTGATCGAGCTGGGGCCGATCATCGAGCGCCTCGGTTCGCTGGATCTGGTGGTGATCAGCCCGAACGACCCCGAGGCCATGCTCCGCCACACCGACGAGTGCCGGGATCGCTCCATCGCGTTCGCCGCCGACCCGTCCCAGCAGCTTGCCCGGATGGACGGCCCGGAGATCCGCCGGCTTGTCGAGGGGGCCACCTGGCTGTTGTGCAACGCATATGAGAAGAGCTTGCTGGAGAGCAAGACCGGCTGGTCGGATGCGCAGGTACTGCAACGCGTAGGGACGCGGGTCACCACCCACGGCGCCGACGGCGTCTCGATCGAGGCTGTCGGCGAGCCGCCGCTCCACGTACCGGTCGTGCCGGCCAGGGTGACGCCCGATCCGACGGGTGTCGGTGATGCCTTTCGTGCCGGTTTCTTCGCCGGTCTCGCCTGGGATCTGCCCCAGCAGCGGTCCGCGCAGCTCGGCTGCCTGCTCGCGACACTCGCGTTGGAGACGATCGGCACCCAGGAGTACGACACCATCCCGGACGACCTGGCCAAGCGGCTTTTGGAGAGCTATGGGCCCAACGCCGTCGCGGAGATCGCCCCGCATCTCCCGGTGAATGATCAGGAACAGCGGCGGACGAGGTAGGCCGTTCCCCCGCTGGCCAGTTCGCGGGTCGCGACCAGCGTGTTGGCGCGCATCCGGCACCAGGCGGGGATGTCATACGCGGCGGCTGGGTCGTCTGCCCACAGCTGTAGGTCGGCGTTGACGTCGACCTCGCGGATCCGGCGCGCGAGCTCGATGACGGGTAGCGGGCACCGGTGCCCGCGTGCGTCCACGGTGAGCTGGGCGCCATCCCACGCGGCGCCGTGGCCGCTGTGGCCGGCGGCGCTCGTACCGGCGTCGGATGGCGTCACAGGCTGACAGCCCCGGCTCGCTCCCGGACCCGGGCAACCGCGTCCGGCAGGACCGCCAGCAGGGTGTCCACATCTGCTGTGCTGGATTCACGACCGAACGACACGCGGATGTTGCCCTGGGTCAACGCGCCCATCGCCGCCAGCACGTGGCTCGGGGCGAGCGTGTCCGATACACAGCTCGATCCGCTGCTGACGGCGATCCCCGCCCGGTCCAGCTCCCCGAGCAGCGACTCCCCGTCCACGTACAGGCAGGAGAAAGTAAGCAGATGCGGCAGCCGACCGGCCGCATCAGGGTCGCCGAGCAGCTCGACATCCTTGACGAGGTGGGGGATGCCGGTGCGCAGCCGCTCGATGTAGCCGGCCAGGCGCGGCGTCTCAGCGGTGATCTCAGCGGCGCGGGCATGCAGGGCCGCGGCCGTCGCGACGATGGCCGCGACGTTGGGGAAGCCGCTCACCCGGCCACCCTCGCGTTCGTCCGCGGGCAGCGGGTTGACCCATCGGCACCCGGTCCGTACCACCAGGATGCCGACCCCCGCCGGCCCGCCGAACTTGTGCGCGCTGGCGCTGAGCAGATCGGCGCCGAGGGCGCGGACGTCCACGGGGATCCGCCCGACCGACATGGCCGCGTCCACATGCAACGGGACGCCTGCGGCGTGCAGCACACCCGCGGTCGCGGCTACCGGCTGAATGGTTGCGACCTCGTGGTTGGCATGTTGCAGGCTTGCCAGGGCGGTATCCGGCGGGGGAGCGAAATCCGCCGGGTCGACCCGGCCGAACCGGTCCACGCCGACGGTGTCGACGGTGCCGCCGGCGTCTTCGTGCCACTGCGCGGCGTGCAGAACGCAGGAGTGCTCAACGGCGCTGACCAGCATCCGTCTCCCTGACCGGCGGCGGGCCTGGGCCGCGCCAAGAACCGCGAGCTGGGCCGCCTGGGTGCCGGACGAGGCGAAACTGACCTCGTCGGGACGGGCACCGATGACCGCGGCGACGGTCTCCCGCGCGGCGTCGAGCAGCAGGCGGGCGTGGCGGGCGTCGCGGTACAGGCGGGCAGGGTCCGCCCAGCCGTCGTCGAGGGCAGCCAGCAGCGCTGTACGGGCCGCGGGATGCAGGACGGCCGTGGCCGCGTGGTCGAGGTAAGCCGGCACGTTCCCACGGTATTGCGGCGGCCGTGACCGTTCACTGGTCGGGAACCACCACGACGCCGGCGTCGCGCAGATCGGCGATGGCCTGCGTGTCGTCGCCGGGCTGGAGCGTGACGAACCGGGTCAGCGCGAGCGGCACCACCACCTGATAGCCGAGTGCCCGCCCGTCCAGAGCCGTTGCCTTCACGCAGTAGTCCCCGGCGAGGCCGACCACGACAATCGTGGTGATGTCGCGGGTAGCGAGAATCCGGTGGAGCTCGGTCGCCTGCGCGGCGTCGGTGAGCGGATCCCGGACGGTGAATCCCGAGTAGCCGTTCTCGCCGCCCGTCCCTTTGCGAACCACCGTTCCGTCCACCCGCAGCATCGGATGCAACCGTGCGCCCACGCTCTCCCGCACGCAGTGCGGCGGCCAGATGCCTCCGCTGGTGGAGAAGTGCGGGGTGGTGGGCGGATGCCAGTCCTGGGTGTAGACGACCGGCGATCCCGCCGCCACCGCCTGCTCGATCTCGGCATTGACAGCCGGTATGATCTCTTCGCCGCCGGGGACGTACAGGCTGCCTTCGGGCGCGGCGAAGTCGTTCTGGATGTCGATCACCAGCAGGGCGACACCCGGTCGGTATCTCTCGGTCATAGGTTGATTCTGGGACGTCGGCCCAGCCGCGGCGCGCGCGCCCGCGTGTTCGGATCCACGGGTGAACGACGAGGCACGCGGACGGCACGCGCCCGCGAACGGCCGGGCTACAGTAGGCGGGTGCGCAGCAGAGACTACGGGCCTGATGTGCTGGCGCGGGAGAAGCGCACGCGGCCCGCGCCGCCGCCCACGGTCGAGGCGGACCGGGAGCTGGTGGTTGAGGACGCCGCCACTGGCTTCTGCGGCGCGGTTGTAGATGTTGAAGCGGGCGGTGTGCTGCTTGAGGACCGGCATGGCCGACGCCGGGCTTTCCCGCTTGAGCCCGGGGCCTTCCTGCTCGACGGCCGGCCGGTAACGTTGATCAGGCCCCAGCGGGCGGCACCCACGGGCCCCGCCCGCACCGCGTCCGGCTCTGTGGCCGTTCGCGGCCACCCGGCGCGGGTCGCACAGGCGAGCCGGATCTACGTGGAGGGACTGCACGACGCGGCGCTCGTCGAGCGCATCTGGGGTGATGATCTTCGGATCGAGGGTGTCGTCGTGGAATCCCTCGATGGCGTGGATGATCTTCCCGCTGTCGTCGCGTCCTTCCAGCCGGGGCCGCGCCGCCGCCTCGGGGTCCTCGTCGACCACCTGGTTGCCGGTTCCAAGGAGAGCCGGATCGCCGCGGCTGTGACCTCACCGCACGTGCTGGTGACCGGGCATCCCTACGTCGACATCTGGCAGGCGGTGAAGCCGGCTTCCGTGGGCATCGCGGCCTGGCCGCGGGTGCCCCCGGGCGAGCCGTGGAAAGAAGGCGTGTGCCGCGCCCTCGGGGTCGCCGAGCCGGTGGACATGTGGCGTCGGGTGCTCGCCAGCGTGCGTTCCTACACCGACATCGAGGTGGGTCTTCTCGGCGCGGTCGAACGCCTCATCGATTTCGTGACAGCGGCGGCCCCGTGACGACGGGCCTCCCCGTCCCGCGGGCGCATGCCGCGGGCATGGCCGCCATGACACGTGTCCCCCCGGCTGCCCGCGGCCGGCAAGCCGTGCTGGGGCGGCGCTAGATGCCTTCGTGGCCGCGAGCGTTCGCTGTGGCCGTCACGGTTTTCGTAATAATGGTCGGGGGCTTCGCGGCCCGCGGCGTGTTACCTGGTTTGTCCAGTTTGCCCGGGTTCATGGCCCGGCAGCGGACGGATGCCGCCGCCGCGGGGCTGTCGCAGCCGGGGCAGAGCTCCCTGCGAGGACGCACGGTCCTGCTGGACCCCGGGCACAACGGTGGGAACGCGGCGGCGGCCGCGGTGATCGCACGCAAGGTGGACGCGGGCGGCATCGACAAGGAGTGCGACACCGCGGGTGCCGAGACCAACGCCGGATACCCGGAACACGCCTTTACCTTTGACGTCGCCGTCCGGGCCGCCGCGGTCCTGCGCGAACGCGGTGCCACGGTCGTGTTGACCAGGACGGACGACTCCGGGGTCGGCCCGTGCATCAACGAGCGGGCGCGGATCGGCAACGACGTGCATGCTGATGCGGCGGTGTCCGTGCACGCCGATGGCGGGCCGCCGGAGGGCACCGGGTTTCACGTCATCGCCCCGAGCCTCAGCCCGGATGGCGGGAACGCCGGGATTATCGTCCCATCAGCACGGCTGGCGGATGTGCTGCGGAGCAGGTTCGAACGGAACACCGGCGAGCCCCGGGCCGACTACGTCGCGGACACCGGGCTGTCGTTCCGCGCGGACCTCGGTGGGCTGAACCTGTCACGGGTGCCCAAGGCGTTCGTCGAATGCGCCAACATGCGCAACCCGGACGACGCCACCCGGGTCTCGGACGCCACCTGGCGCCAACATGCCGCGCGGGGTATCGCCGACGGCATCACGGCCTTCCTCGTCCCGTCCGCGTCCTGACCGGTCCCCCCGCGCTTCCGCCGCCAGGCCAGGCTGATTGTTTCCGGCTGGCGGCTTCCGGGAAACAGCTGGCTTCAGGAAACAGGCCACCAACGGCATGGAAAAATGACTGAGCATCTTTCGGCCCGCTGAGCGAAAAATCGAACGACCGGAAGATAGAGC
>NZ_CAKJTR010000062.1:25974-26520 GCF_917627355.1 Protofrankia sp. Cj3
ACTGCTCGAAGGCAGCACGCCGTGAAGCGGAACTGAGGCGGGCGATACTGGGACCGCCCACCTCGGAAAGTTCCTGCCCTGCGACGGCATTCCCCGCTCGATGGTTGCGCTTGAACACCAGTTTCAATCCGACTCGGAAAGTTCCTGCCCTGCGACAATAGAGTTCCTGATGGAGGATCTGTATACCACGCAGTTTCAATCCGACTCGGAAAGTTCCTGCCCTGCGACAATAGAGTTCCTGATGGAGGATCTGTATACCACGCAGTTTCAATCCGACTCGGAAAGTTCCTGCCCTGCGACCTGCCGTCGCACATACACATCCAGGGGCCTGGGTTTCAATCCGACTCGGAAAGTTCCTGCCCTGCGACATGACCGGCTTCATGGTTGGCAAAAGAGTGAACGGTTTCAATCCGACTCGGAAAGTTCCTGCCCTGCGACAGCAATATATCCGGGAACTATGGTATTGCACGGTGTGTTTCAATCCGACTCGGAAAGTTCCTGCCCTGCGACCAGAAGAAGAAATGTCGTACAATTCTTGGTATTGTA
>NZ_CAKJTR010000063.1:0-5591 GCF_917627355.1 Protofrankia sp. Cj3
GACCATAACGGACGGGTTCGATATGGGTGTCCGCCGCCGGATAAAAGGATGACGTAATCGCCACCCCGCGAGCGAGCCGCTTGTCCGGTCGGAATCTGGTGGCGCCGATAATGGATTCCGAATTCGTGCGGGTCAGCTCGCCGACCCGGGACGACAGCGCCGGTAGCACGCCGGTATCCCGCATGGCTAGCAGGAGGCGCACGGTACCGAGCACCCCACCCGCGAATACGACCTGGTCCGCATGCCACCTCCGCTGTCCCCGGCTGACCCAGGAACCGGTGCGGACCGTACTGACTTCATAACCTCCGGTCGCCAGCGGACGAACCGCCTCAGCCTGGGTGTCGGGGAAAACCCGGACGCCCAGTTTCTCAGCCAGGTAAAGATAGTTGTAGTCGAGGGTGTTCTTCGCGTTCCAACGGCAACCGGTCATGCATTCACCGCATTCACGGCAGCCGGTACGGGTCGGCCCGGCACCTCCGAAATAGGGGTCCGCGACCTCGACACCGGGCTCCTTCTTACCGGCCCGGCCGAAAAAAACGCCCACGTCGGCCAAACGGAATGTATCGCCGGCACCCATTTCCTCGGCGACCGCCCGGTACACCTCGTCAGTATGGGTGGTCGTCGGGTTGGGTACCACCCCGAGCATCCGCTCAGCCTGGTCGTAGTAGGGCGCGAGCTCCTGTCGCCAATCGGTGATATGACTCCACTGACGATTGGCGTAGAAAGCGTCCAGTGGACGGTAGAGCGTGTTCGCGTAAACAACCGAACCACCACCGACAGCCGCCCCGGAAAGAACGAGGAGACGGCCGATCATATTAATTTTCTGAAATCCGTGGCAACCAAGTCGAGGCGCCCATAAATAACGACGAATTCTCCAGTTCGTTCGAGGGAGGGCAGCCGGGGGGAATCGCCGGCCGGCCTCCAGGACAACGACACGGTAGCCTTTTTCCGCAAGCCGGAGAGCGGTAACGCTTCCGCCGAAGCCAGAGCCGATCACAATCACGTCGGCGGCCAGCTCCGCACTCTCGTCACGTGCGGAGGTACTCGACCAGGGTCGCTGGGTCATCCTCGCCTCCGGCATGCCACCTTCCCACCTCCCGCAAACCGCCCCGTCCGGTGCCCGGCGGCTGACCCCCTGGATATCACCTGAACAGACCGCACCGCCATGCATGACCCGCCGGCCGCAAGCAGGGCCATGCTTTTCTGCGTACCCACAGAGAACCTCGCGACCGCTCAGTGGTCGGCGCTGGAAGTTCTTCGGGGGCTGTCGGATGCCAGGTGGATGCGTCGCGAGGCGGACCAGGCCCCGGTTAACGGTGTCCTACCTGGGCTGACGACAACGACGCGAGGTGCGTGCCTGGCCCCGCGACGCCGCGCGTCCCTATTGCCGGTCGCTCTAAGGCTGGCTGTCTCGCTAGGCCGCGCCGCTAGCTCGCTCGGGGCGCATACGAGCCTGTGCGCTCCCGGCGGCAGCCGCCTGCTCAATCGCGGCAAGCCCCGGCACGACCATAGCCTCCTGTCCCGTGGCGGCAGGGGCTGGAGCCCGCTGTGTGGTGGCGGCCGGAGCCGCCACCCACGAACGGCATGATCTGCACAGACATTCCGAGGACGACGCAGGCAAATGATCAAGACGGCGAAGCAAATGATCTACAGGATCGTCAACCCGGCCAGCTCCGAGACTTGGTCCGATGGTGTCCACCAGATGCATGGCCAGTTCCGCCGCACTCCACGAACCAACAGTGAGAATTCGGGCCAGCTGGTCACTGGCTGCGATAAGGGTTTCAGGATCGCGTCGTATCGCACGGGCCAGAGTCGCGACGACCTGTTTGGCAACGTCGGCAGCAAGATCCTTCGGTGTCACCGGCAGCGCCCGCTCGGATCCGGTGACAGGGGGCGTGGCAGGGGGCGTGACAGCGGTGATCGGCGGCGCGAGCGGAGCGGATGGGGCGGTGACAGGAGACTCTGCCGGCTCTCGCGTCGGTAGCAGGCCAGATGCCACCGCCGAGGGGTTTTCGATCACTGTCAAGGCCCTGGCCATAGCCATACCGGTGACGCGGGCCCGGCGCCGGGCCGCGGCGCTCGGCCTGTCCGAGGAAGTCTGTGTGCCGCCCTGCCGCCGCAGCGGCCCAGTGCCGGTGGATACGCCGCCAGCTATCGGGGCGGGGGTCCGCGATGCCGATCCGCCAACCAGGGTAGCCGGCTTGGCGGTTGGCTTGGCGGTTGGCTTGGCGGTTGATGCCCGCAGCGCAGGGGCCGGCTCCGCGGACGCGGTCGCCCGGACCGCGTCGGACATGCTCAACGCAAAACTCGCGGGGCGGCGAACAGCCGGCCGGACCAGACCGATCAGCCAGCCGAGGCTACGCAACAGCCGGATCTGGCGTTGCACGTGGGTGCGGCTGTAACCGGTTTCGGTGGCCAGTGTCACAAGCCCGGGAGAACAGACCGCGGCGGGTCCGGGCAACGCCGGATTGGCCAGCTCGCAGCTCGGCACATCCACCGCGTGGCTGGCAAGAGCCAACGCGACGAGCTTTGCGGCACGTGGGAGACACGAGCGCAGCACCGCACGCTGCCAGGCGGTCCGATCCGCCACTGGCGTCCCGGAGTCGGATATGGGCAGGAGTACCAGGGCGCCGGGAATCGCCAGCTGTGTCCCAGCGTGAGCGTTGGTGAGCAACGCCTGCTGGATGTCGTCGACCACATTCCTCCTTCCGCAGTGGTGGTGCACGCGCCGCAGGGTAATGCACGCGGCGGGACCCGCGAGGCACCTGTCGGCGGCACCGAATTCCTTACCAGGAGTGTTCGTTGGCACGGTAAGAGGCTTCTCTGAGGACGTCGCCCAACCGCGTCCCAGCACGGTACCCCCTGGACACAGGGGAGCATGCGCCCCTCAACCGCCGTTGACACACGAAGACAACATGACTTCATGATGTCGTTGTGTCACTATTGGGTAATTGATCGTGTGTTGTAAGTAAAAATCACTGCCGCAGACAACTGGCGGGAACAGCCGTCCCGGGCCTCCAGTGGAGGGCCAGCGGGACTCCCATAAGAGCGCCCGGCAATAGGGGTGTGGATCAAGGAGCGGAGCTGGGGTGCGTGCATCGCGAGGCGACGGAGGCAGACACCGGAGGTGGTGGGTGGCGACCGACGAGCCGGGGTACCCGTGCATCGCGCAGCGATGGACGGGGAGCGATGCGGCGAGGTGCGTGCCCTGGCCCCGCGACGCCGCGTCCCCTATTGCCGGTCGCTCTAAGACGCCTGAACAGCGCGAGAAGACCTGCGAGCACCGTCCGGATCGCAGCGGACGAGCAGCCGACGCGTCCACGCGACCCGACGGCCCAGAGGCAGCGGCCAGAGTCCACCACCCGACACCCTGACGAGCCCACCGCGGACCCACATAGCTGCCGGCCCGTACGCGGAACCGCCAACGACACCGACCGCATCACATTTTCACAAATAATTATGATTAATCAATGAAACGTTACGCGACGAAACACGAAATACATCACATCGATCATGCTTTACGGCCTGCTTCGGAAGCCGTCATTCGATCAGGAAGCCGGACAGATGACTTCCGAAACACGCCCTGGCGACCGGCAACAAGGGAGGCTGCATCGCGGGGCTGGGGCACGCGCCTCACCTCATTATCATCGGTCGAAGCACAACACCAGAGCGCACCCCAACCCCACTCCTTGAGCTACACCCCTATTGTCAGGCGCTCTTGAACCGTTCCAGACTCAGCTGCCCATCACGAGCAAGAGTCCGACGCTCAAGATCAAGAAGGTGCCGCTTGCGGCCGATCCCACCCGAGTAACCGGTCAGCGCTCCGCTGGAACCGATCACCCGATGGCAGGGAATGACGATGGGAAGCGGATTACGGCTGTTGGCGAGCCCGACCGCGCGGAAGGCCGACGGCCGGCCGACAGCCGCGGCAATCTCGGCGTAGCTACGGGTTGCGCCATAAGGGATAGCCGCCACAGCTTCCCACACCGCCTGCTGGAACGGTGTGCCGGCCGGACGCAACGGTACGTTGAAGGCGGTCCGATCGCCCATGAAGTAGGCTTCGAGCTGCTCGATCGCGTCACGGAACGCAACTGGATCGGACTCAAGACCGTCCGGCCAGGGCGCGGCGGCATCCGGCTCGTTCATATGGATGGCACACAGCGCGACGCCATCACCGACAAGCAGCAACGGACCCAGCGGAGAAGTCATCTTGGCCTGTCGAGTGACGCTGTCCACGCGCGCTGACACTACCTTTCGAATACTACACAGAGAAACGATTCTGTCACAACGCGGCCTGAATAATCAGGCGGCGGGCCGAAGGAGCTTGATCGAGTTCAGTCTGAACACAGCCACCTGATCACAACCACGAGTGACGCATCAACATTTTCCGCACAGGTAGTCATCGGCAAGATCACACGAGACCACGGCGTACTCCTTCACGCTGTCAACCGCCTCAGCCTCCGGATGCGAGCCCAGCCAGGCCAGCAGCAGCAGCCGGCGCAGCAGGATGAAGGTCGCCATCATCGCCTCCTCCTCAGCCGACACCGACCGGTGTCGCCGGTAGGAGGTAAGCCACGCGTCCACCAGGTCACCAACCTCTGGCAGGTGTTCGATAAACGATAATGATGCAGCAAGATCATAAAGGTACCAGGTGAACCCGCAGTCGTCGAAATCGATAACTGTGAGCTCGTCCAGTCGTTCGTTGACCAGTAGATTCGCCAGCCTCATGTCAGCATGGACAAGCCCGAACCGATCGGCACCGCGGCCGAACCGGTCGATCCGACGGCGGATCTCGACAGCGGCCCGGGTCAGGAGTGCGACACAAGCCGGGTCAGCATCGGGCACGCTGTGCCGCCCGGTTCCATGCGGCTCGGTTCCATGCGGCCCGGTCCCGACAGCCGCACGCATACCGTCACGCCAGCTACCCCACCGGCCGCCCGCCCCCAGCGTTGTTCGCCATGTCCACTCAAAACGGGTGAAGCCGCTTGGACGCCGCCACACCCGGGCATGTTGATGGAGGAGTGCCGCGACCTCACCGAGTTCGGCAAACCTGCGTATGAGGCCCACGGTGTCCGACTGCTTCGGCGACGATCCTTCCACCCAGTCGAACAACACCGCGTAGCGCGGTTTCGCACAGACACCCGCAGCGGCCGGATCAGGCTCGATCATGCAAACCAGATCACCGCGACGAGTCGGCACGACCGACGGCGTGCGCACCACACCATCATGCCGTAACGCCTGCGTCCAGAGCAGCTCGGAGTTGATCTCTTCAAAGTGAAGATACCCGGGACGATGTAGCCGCAGTGCCCAGCGACGGCCCGTAGAGTGATCATCAATCTGGTAAGTGGCATTCTCCGAAACACACAGGAAGCTCACGGTGGGCGAAAAACCACAATCATAATTGGCAAGAACGCCCTCGATCATTACATTCGTCTGGTTTTGGTCAAACAGCACGAAATTTATCATAATCGCACCAGGCAATGTCCTGGGTAACAGGCCACGCGGCATGGCAAAAAAGATCAACATGAGAACGCGCGGAGGACCATACCCAGGCACCCGCTCGGCCCGTCTCATGACGTCCAACGCCGACC
>NZ_CAKJTR010000063.1:5915-18669 GCF_917627355.1 Protofrankia sp. Cj3
AGCCGCTACTCCAGAACCTTCCGGACAGCAGGTAGCCAGTCTCCACGCGCTACTCATCACGCTCAGCGGCACCTCCCCCAGACCTCAGCCGTGCCCGGAGCACCACCCTCCTCAGCTCATCGTGGGCACGGACCGCGCCGCCACGAGGCAGCTTCTTTTTGATCACTATGACCGTTTGAGCACAAAGATCACGGAGACTCTCAGCCATCGTGGCCAGGAGCGCGCGCCCCGCGCCCAGCGAGATCGGAAGGAATGTCCGGCCTTCACGTAGAGACCGCCGGGCAGCCCGGACCGCTCGGGCGGCTCCAGCTGTGGCGGCCAGCCCCACCGGAGCCGGGACACAGTCGGCCAGGGCAAACAGCACATCCCACAGGGAGGCTCGACCGCCAGCGTATTGGACGAGGGTGTCAGCGAGAACCACGAGCGCCGCGGCGAAGACAGCCCACGCCACGGGACCGCCAACGACCAGTACCACGACGCCCAGGACGGCTACAGCGACTTTCGCGGCCTGGACGGCAGCGTGCCAGAAGCGGCCGGCGTGCTCCAGCAGGCCTCCCCAGGGGCGCCAGGCCTTGTTTTTCAGGCCTGCTCGAGACGCGCTCCGGATCGAGCGCACGCAGATTGCCGCCGCCTCCGCCCGCATCTGGCTGGCGGTAAGAGCGAGCCGACGAGCCGCATCCAGATCCTCCTGAGCCGCATCGACGGTGCTTCTCGCCCGCTCCAGGTTGGCCCGCACGACGTCGTGGTCACGAATCGCCTGCGCCACCCGAGCCGGATCGGGCGGGGGAACCTCGACCGGGTGACGAGACGCCGGGATCAACTCCGAAAGGGCCGCCTCAGCGGTGATGAGGGCGATTCGCGCCGGGCCGACCAGAGCCTGGGCACGATCCCGGCGGGCGCGGGCGTCTCGGCCTCGGGCAAGCGCGCTGTCGGCCCGGGCCTGCGCGGCGTCCAGGTCCGGCGTGTAGGCACCCAGCGCGTCCCCGGCCATCCGATAGGAATTCGCGAGCTTCCGTAACTGCCCTGGGAGCTCGTCCGACTCGTCGCGGAATGCCGCACCCGACCGCCCCTGCCACGATATCGCGACATAATTGGCTGCTACCGCCGCCAGCTGCCCGTTGGCATGTTCCACGTCAGCGGCGAATTCCCGGAACCTCCGCGCCAGTTCCCGCAGCGAGAACGGATCTCCCGGCGTGGGATCGCCATCCAGATCGAGGACATCCCAGTCCGTGGGACGGGTCATCGAACAAACTCATGACGACAGTACGTACGCATTTTCATCGCTCCGGGCCGGGTCAGGGGTCTGGCCAGCCGAAAACAGCGCGACTACAGCTCCCTCCGCGCTGCCGGAAGCCGACGAGGCACCGGGCCGGATGGCCAATATGGACACATAAAAGATAACCCGGATACCCCGGCCGCACGCATGCCTCTCGCACCTTCAGGCGAGGAAAATATCAGGAGTCCCCGCTGAATGGTCGCGGTGCGGGACCGCGACGAGCGGAAATGCCGGTCACTCCACAGTTTTCCCGCCAGTCATGATCATTCCTTCCGGGGGCGGCGACCACTAGGATGCCAGCCCGCATCGCGCTGACCGCCTCCATCCGCCGGCGCTTCTGGCCACAACGCCCTTGTGGCCAGCCGATAACCTTGCGGCCAGCCGACCATGGCCGTACTCGTCGATCTGGAGCAAGCGGCCGGACCGGTCAGCGGAGGATGCCGGTATGACCGAGAGAGTAACGGCCAGGCTGGGGCCATACGCAGGCGCCGTGCGGACCCGGGCCGACTTTGATGCGCGCGAGCAGGCTGCCGTCCTTTGTCGAGATCGCGTAGACCTCGCTGTTGTAACGGCCCGTCAGCCACAGGACCGACCCATCGGCTGACACCCCGCCCATATCCGGGCTGCCCCCACCGGGGATCGACCACTTGGTCCGGACCTGGCGAGTCCCGAAATCAACGACGGAGACAGAGCCCTCACCACGGTTCGACACGTACATCGTGGTTGCGTCGCGACTCGGATAGAGGCCGTGCGCGCCTGCGCCGGTCGGCAAAAACCCGATCTTCGTAAAACGAATCGGGTCAACAAGGTAGAGGCCGCTAGCCATCATATCCGCCACATAGAGCACCTCACCACGTGGGTCGATCTTAATGTCCTGTGGCATGCCCCCGACGGTCAGGTACCCGACAACAGCCGGTGCGCGAAGGTCCACCTTGACCAGCTTGCCGGAGAACTCGCAGGTGGCAACAAGAAACGAAGCGTCAGCGGCAAAGTCGATATGGTCGACGCCTGGGCAGTCGACCCTGAGTTGCGTGTGCAACCGCCAGGTATGCGGATCGTAGAAGTCCAGTCGTTGCAACGCCTCGGCGACGACGACCGCGTACTTCCCGTCCGGGGTGAAGTACATGTTGTAGGGGTCGTCAACACGGATGTTCGGTCCTTTGATCTTCCCAGTGGTCGGGTCGATCGGGGTCAAGCTGTTGCCGTCGTTGTTGGTGACGTACAGCGTTGACAGATCCCACGACGGGACGACGTGCTGGGGCCGGGCGCCGGTCACATAGTGGTCGATCACCTTGAACGTCGCCGGATCGACCACGTCAACGGTATTGCTGTCGCTGTTCGGAACGTAGACGAGCGGCCTGGCGTCACGGACGGCCGGGCTGAACTGGTTCATCCCATCAAACGCGTAGACATTCGACGGCGCTGGCTGCGGGGCTCCCACCGGAGGCGGGGACACCGCGGAGGTGGAAGCCACCCGGACATCCCGTGCCGGTGAACTCGACTGAACAGATGACGGTTTCGCCGAACCGGCGCTTCCGCCACAGGCCGCCAGCAGCGGAGCACACATGGCGGCAAGCAGCACAAGGCGCGACACCCGCCGTGATCGATCACCGCGAGATATATACACAGATCCGCTCCGAGTCCCCAGCGAGCAACAATGACATCGAAGGGTAACAGTAAACACACCGCTTGAATGTGGGCGGTGGCGGCGAGGCGAGACGAGACATTTTGATCACGGGTATCCCTGTTCGCATCATGATCAAAACATTTTGTAACCAGATCAGCACGCCCGCGAGCAACCACGGCGATCCCAACTGGCCAGCTGACAGGCAAGGTCCTCATCAACACGCCAACGCAAGAATTGTCTCTCTCATGTGCATATGGATGCGGTCCCGGCAGACTGGTCCGGCAAGATCCGTTCTGTGACAACCACCGTGGTCCCGAACCGTGAGTTCGCCGCCTTGTTCCCGCACCGGTACGCCGTCGTGGACGTCGAGACCTCGGGTCTGTCACCCCGGGTGGACCGCGTCCTGTCGGTCGCCGTCGTCCATGTTGCCGCGGACGGCACGGTCGAGCACAGCTGGTCGACCTTGCTCGATCCGGGCTGTGACCCTGGGCCGGTCCACATTCACGGCCTCACCCGTGAACGACTCGCGGGCAGCCCGACGTTCGGCCAGATCGTCGATTCACTGACGTCCCTGCTTGCCGGCCGGGTGTTCGTCGCCCACAACGCGGTGTTCGACTGGCAAATGATCGCGGCCGAGGCTGGCCGGGCCGACCTACGGCTTCCCGTCGATCGACGGCTGTGTACGCGGGCCCTCGCACGCCAACTCGACCTCCAACTGCCCAATCTGAAGCTGGCGACCCTCGCGGCACACTGGGGAATACCCCAACGACGGGCGCACGAAGCCGGCGAGGACGCCGCCGTCCTCGCCGCTCTGCTGCCCAAGCTCCTGCGCCTCGCCGCCAGTCGGGCCGTGGACCTGCCGCTGGTGACCTGTAACGGCTGACCCGGGAATAGAATCACGCGAGCGATCGGCCTTTTCTGCTGCGGGTGCGGGTGCGGGTGCGACGCTATCCGGGCGCTATCCGGGCACCGACCGTTGATCGGTCAGTCCAGGAGGGTCATGATGCCGCTTATGAGAACGTAGCCACCGCCAGCGGCGGCGAGCAGGATGAGAAGATCCTGTCCGTGCCGGTGCATCCATCCGTTGTAAGCGGCGAGGATCGCGCCCGTCCGCGCCGGAGCGACGATTCGCAAAATGATCGGAAGCTCCACCATCTGGAGGACGAAAACAGCACACAGCAACAGCAGCAGTGCGGTTTCAGTGTTGCTGCTGTGGGAATCAGCAAGATCCTTTATCGCACTGATGTAGAGCAACGACGGCAGATACGTGACCACCCCCAGCAGGTAAACGCGACCAAGTCCAGGGTGCCGTCCAGGCGCGCCGTTCGCTCCCGTGTCCTTGCCGGGTTCACTCGGTTCGTTCTGTCTATCCAGCCTGTCGCTATCCCTGCTGGCATCCCTGTCGGCACGCTTTCGCCGCCGGGTGAGGCGAACCGCTACGAACAGCAGCGCAACCCCGAGGAAAACCTGGATTCCACCGCCCGGCGCGGGATGCTGCCGTTCGGTCAGGCCCGAGCCGCGCAAGGCCAACAAAATTGCTATCCCCGCGACGAAAGTGACTGTCGCGGTGCCCGCCAGATAGGCGTACGCATGCCGCATCGAGGCGGGCTCTCCAAGGTAACGCAATACAATGGCCAGGCCCAGCGGATAAATGCCGGCGGCAAGCGCAAGGGGCAACGCGCTAGTCACCGCGCCGCCCCTTCACGGACCTGCCCCCACCAGAGTCACCGACGCCGCGTGATCCCCCAGCCGTCCCATGGTCACCTTCTTCGTTCCCGCTGCCGCCACAATATGCTCCCGCACCTCGCCCCGCTCCACCCGAACTGGGTGAGCAGCACGGACGGGTAAGTCGCTCATACGCTTCGTGAACGGACCGGCAACCTGGGTACACCACTGGGGATACCGCTGCATCCGCCGGAAACCGGTGGGTCCGGCACCCGCGGGAGCACAGGGAGAAAAATGGACTATCCGCTGATTGCCGATCACGGCTTGATCGGCGACCTGCACACAGCCGCACTGGTTACGAAAGATGGCGAGATCGACTGGTTCTGCGCGCCACGGTTCGATTCACCGAGCGTTTTCGCGGCGCTGCTCGACCGTGCGAAAGGGGGACATTTCCGCATTGCTCCAGCCGAACCAGGATACGTATCCAAACAGCTCTACTTTCCCGACAGCGCGATACTCATCACCCGTTTCATGACCGATGCGGGTGTGGGTGAAGTGGTTGACTTCATGCCGGTTGTGGACACGAAGCGCGCCACCGACAACCATCGGCTGGTCCGGCTGGTCCGGGTCGTACGCGGTGAGATGCGCTTCACGTTCGACTGTATGCCGCGGTTCGACTACGGCCGCGCCACCCATACCCTGGATGTGACTGGTGCGGGAGCGGTCTTCCGGGCGAACGGTATACAGCTCACGATGCATCCGGCCCGAACGATCGGCTGGGCCTCGGCCGACCGCATCCGGAATCCGCGGGGTGACGGTATTCAAGGATCGGCGAACCTGCATGCGGGCGAGATCGGCGCGGTGATGCTGGAAACCGGTGCGGCCGGGCCACCGCGCCAACTGGCCAGAGATGAAATTATCTCGATGTTTGACGAGACCGTCGCATTCTGGCGTGGTTGGCTGGGCCGGTCGACCTATCATGGCCGCTGGCGGGAACAGGTGTACCGCTCGGCCATGACGCTGAAGCTGATGACCTACGCACCCACCGGCGCGCTGGTGGCGGCGCCCACCGCGGGGCTACCCGAGCAGGTGGGCGGCGAACGTAACTGGGACTACCGCTTCACCTGGATCCGCGACGCCTCGTTCTCGGTGTACGCGCTGCTCGGGCTCGGGTATGTGGAAGAAGCCCGGATGTTCGTCGGCTGGCTGTCCGACCGGGTGGAGGAACAAGCGGGCGACGGATCCGGACCGCTAAGGTTGATGTACCGCGTGGACGGGTCATCCGATCTGGACGAAGAGCTTCTCGAGCACCTTGAGGGGTATCGCGGCTCCCGACCGGTGCGTATCGGCAACGGCGCTGCCGACCAGCTCCAGCTCGACATCTATGGCGAAGCGCTGGACTCCATCTATTTCGCCGATCACAAGGGTGTCAATCTCAGTCATTCAGGATGGATGCGGTTGCTCCGGATTCTCGACTGGCTGTGCAGCCACTGGGACTCCCCGGAGGAGGGCATCTGGGAAACCCGCGGCGGACGGGCCGACTTCACCTACGGCCGGATCAACTCCTGGACAGCCTTCGATCGGGCCATCCGGCTCGCCGCCGAGCACGGCCGGCCCGGCGACCAGGAGCGGTGGGCACGGGAGCGCGAGCGGATCTACCAGCAGGTCATGGATCGTGGCTGGAACGAAAAGCGTGGGGCCTTCATCCAGCACTACGGCACCGAGGTGCTGGACGCCTCTCTCCTGCGCATGGTGCAGGTCGGCTTCGTCACGCCGGACGACCCGATGTGGCTGTCCACGCTCGACGCGATGAACTCCGAACTCGTCTCCGACAGCCTCGTCTACCGCTACAACACGGAGGCCTCGCCGGACGGGCTGCGCGGCTCGGAGGGGACGTTCTCGCTGTGCACGTTCTGGTATGTCGACGCGCTTGCTCGCTCAGGCCGGCTCACCGAGGCACAGTTCATCTTCGAGAAGATGCAGACCTACGCCAACCATCTGGGGCTGTACTCCGAGGAGATCGGGCTCACCGGCGAGCAGCTGGGCAACTTCCCACAGGCGTTCACCCATCTCGCAATGATCAATGCCGCGATCAACCTGGACCGGCGGCTGAACCGTGCCGAGAGCGTCTCCCCGGCCGGGCGTGCGTTCACCACGGCCGGCCTCGCCAGGCTGGTCGGCCATAGCAGCTCATGACCCGGGACATCGAGCGCAGAGCAGTGATCGGCGGATCGGTCCACTCATCGAGGTGGATACGCAGCACCAAAAGTAACTATAAATAATCAATATACATCTCATCGTAACAGACCATGGGCGGTTGATAATTTTTGCATACGATCCGCCATATTTTTGACACTTAAAGTAATTTTTGTTTCCCTAATGCACGTGCGAACGACCGTGCTATATCCTGCGCAGGAAGTACGTGCATCTGCACGCACACCGAGGCTCCCGCCAAGCGGGAGGAGGTGAGTTCCGCCGGCGGGCTGTTCATGTTCATGTGCCTGTCCAGACGAGCGTGACCGCGTCCGTGCGAGCCACGCCCAGTAATGCGTGCAAGACCGCGAAGCGAGTTCCGACATGCGCACCACCCCGCCACCGGTGCACAACTATGATCTTTTCGCGTCGCTGGCGGCCAACCGAAATCGAGGGAGACCACCATGCAGGAGATCTACAACGGAATATCCGCGACCGCGCTGCCGCAGGTCACGTGGCAGAAGAGCCAGCGGAGCAACTCACAGGGAAACTGCGTGGAGCTGGCCCGCCTCTCAGCGGACTCCATCGCGGTCCGCAACTCCAGGCACCCCGAAGGTCCCGCACTGATCTACACCCGCGCCGAAATCGAAGCGCTCATCCTCGGTGCCAAGGACGGCGACTTTGACAACCTGATCCAGTAGAGACCTCATATGAGCCCGAGACCACTAGGACGCTTCGCGCCCTCTACTGGCGCGAAGAACATCATGGTCCGGGTGCGGTCCAGCTCGTGTCAGGTGTCGCTGAGGATCCGGCTGAGAGCATCGGTGCTGTCAGCCGGAAGCAGGCTGTCGAGACAGAGGCGGTTCATGACGTTCAGGTAGCGGTCAACCTCTTCTCGCCTGTCCAGGTAGACGGCACCGCCGAGCTGTTCCAGGTAAACAACGTCCGGTAGATTTTTTCCAGGGAAACGCAGGATGCTGAATGCACCGCCCTCAGCGGCGTGACCACCGAAATGGAACGGCATGATCTGGAAAGTAAGATTCGGTCGTTCCGTGAGCGCCATCAGGTGCTCAAGCTGAGCGCGCATCACCTCGGGCCCACCTATCGGACGCCGCAAGGCAGCCTCATCCACAACTACCCATAACCTAGGACGATCTGGCTTCATCAGCAGCTTCTGCCGGTTCATCCGCACACTGATCCGACGCTCGATGGTTTCAGCCGGAATCCCCTTGTAACCCTGAGTTATGATGGCACGAGCGTAGTCTTCGGTCTGGAGCAGGCCCGGAATGAACTGGATCTCGTAGGTTCGGATCAGTACCGCGGCCTCCTCCAGCCCGATGTAGAACGGGAACCAGCCCGGCAGGACGTCGCTGTGGCTGTGCCACCACCCAGGCCGGTTGGCTTCGCGAGCCAACGACAACAACGGCGTCCGCTCAGCTTCGTCCAGGATCCCGTAGAGCGTGAGTAGATCAGCAACGTCGCGCTCTTTGAAGCCGACCCGCCCCAGCTCCAGGCGACTGATCTTTGATTCGGATGCCCGGATGCTGTAAGCCGCATCCTCACGACTGATGCCGTTGTCCTCACGAAGCCGACGGAGCTGAGAACCCAGGATGATCCGACACACGGTCGGACCGCCTCCAGCGTCAACGGTCGCCACGGTCGGCCCCCTCGGCATCAGTCGACGCAAGAGTACGTTATCCGATCTTCCGGCGCCGCATCTGCGCTTCCAGACCTCTGCACGTGCACCCGAGCCTTGCATCTGCATGCTATAAACGCCATGATGTGCAGGCACCCTCACTCATGCCGCGAAAGTGAGGATCTGGGAGGCCGTGATGACAACTCACGGCGCATGCTTGCCCTGTCTCGCGGCGCTGACGGCTCGCGGGGGAGGGCCGTCAGCGGGGCAGAGCTTCCGACGAACGGCGGGTGGTGGGCTAGCGGCTGTCCACCGCCGGAATTCCAGCAGAATGACTGCGGGAATGCACAGTAGGGACCGATTGGCAAACATGATGGTCGGGCAGCCGTGGTCAGCAATCGTCGGCACCACGGAACATCCCACCATCAGCTGGAGCGCGGCTGACCGCTGGACGCCTGCCAGCTCGGATATCGAGCCGGTGTTTGACTGCGTCAACGGTGCAACCGGCCGAGCACCGTACTCCAAGGGGATCGCATAGCGATCCCCTTGGAGTACGGTGCAGGATTTCCGCACATGCGCGCCGCTGCTGGCAAGACCCCCGGAGGGGCTGTGGTGACAGGCAATGATGCCAACCGCACGGACACCGACCGTGGAGTCCAGCTACCGATCAACATCCATGTGCTGATGTGGCGCGCGGACGGGTCGGTTCTGCTGGGGCGTTCCGGTGAGCCGGATTCACCCTGGCAACTACCATGGGGCGAGTTACACGGCGGTGAGCCAGCAATAGAGGCTGTGCTCCGGATCGCCGACGACACGGCATCGGTAATGGCCATGGCAGCGCATGTGTGGCTCGCGCATGTGGCACATCATTATTATGCCGATACCGGTGAACGGGTGGGGCTGTTCTTCCGGCTGACGCACTGGCGCGGGATGCCCTCGCCCGGCCAGGACCCGCGAACAAACCAGCTTCAATGGCATCATCTAGACGCTCTGCCGGAGTCGCTTACCGCCCTGGACCGGGAGGCGCTGGCCCGCTGGCAGGACAATGACATGTATTCAGAACTGGGCTGGAATCCCCGGGTGGGTGCTGCCCCGCGGCTGCGCGGCATCGCGGGCTTCCGGGCGTCGTCATAGGACGACGGTCCCATCGGCCATCCCAGTCGCAGTTGGGCGACATGCCAGCCCGGCATGGCCGGGTGCCGTTTTCTGGGCTGGCGGTCAGTGTGCCCGTGCCCCAGTGGTTCCGGTGACCACGGGATGCACCTGGAATGCGTCACAGATAGTCGTCTGTCGATCGATGTGCTGACCGCCCCCCTGATTCGGTGGTGTGATCACGAAACTTGCGTACGGCAGGCATGCGTCCTTTTCACCTGATTTGTCCGCGGCGCGGACTGCCGTCCACTCAACCCCGAAGGACGCGCTGTGCTGTGGCTGGAGGACAACCGTTCCGGGTGGGCTCACCCGGAACAGGCTGCCGCCCTCGGAGCGAGCGGCGGGCCGTTCCTGGCGGCCTTCGCTGTTCAACGCGACCACGGCTGGATAGCCGATCAGCGAACATGGCCGGTCGGAGATATCGGTGAGGATGACGACGAATCCCTGACGTTCGGCGGACGCGGCAGTTGTCATCGGCCCGGCGTCAAGCCGTAACTCGGACTCACCGCACACCGGCGGTGATCCAGGCGCAGGAGTCAGCTGGCCACCGGCTATGGGCGACGGCCGCGGGGAGGAACCCTGGTCGCTGCCAGTCTGCGCCCTGATGCCCGCTTCGGCACCGAGCGGCGCCTGGATCTTCGTCGGGGTAGCGACGGACGCTGGCGTGGCACCGCCGGAACTGCATGCGCCAGCCGCGGCGCCGAGAAGAAACAGTCCGGCTCCGATCGCGATGAGCCGGGCCACAGCGGTCCGGGGTTTTTGCACCATAAACTGGAAGTCTCGCACTCCCTGGGAACGCCTCGAAAACGCCCACCGTGGCCAGCCCTCCACGGCTCAATGAAGCAAGCACGGCGACCTGCGAGCATGAGGACATGAGCATCGGAATCGATGTAGAAGGTGCCGACCGGACCACCGGAGGGAACACGCATGAGCTGCTCGGGCTGACTGTCGATGTCACAGCCAACAGCGGCAGCCTCATGATCGGCCCACCTCTGCTTAACTCCGGCGGCACGTTGTGGGGCGGTTGTGGGCTGGCTGCGGCGATCGCGGTCAGCGAGAGCATCCTCGATCGAGGCTGCCTGTGGGCGACCGTTCAGTACATCTCCCCCATTGAGACCAACGCGTGTCTCAGTCTTCACCTGGAGGTGGGCCAACACGGGCGGAGCCTGTCCCAAGCAGCTGTCCGCGGCACGATCAACGGCCGGCTCGCCATGCTGGCCACGGGCACCTTCGGAGGCACGACCGGCGACAGCCTGCAGTTCGGTGGCCCGCCCGAGGGCATCTCCTCAGAGCCACTCGACTGCCCGCCGCGGATCCACACCAGCAGCGGCGGTGACATTCAGGAGGCGGGAGGCATGCTCGCTCAGATTGAACAGCGTTGGGCCCGTCCCCCACGGTCAACGCTTGACGGCAATCCGGGTTCAGGTCACTGCGCTCTGTGGGCACGGCTACCTCAACCCATGCTGACCTCGCCAGCCTCGATCGCAATCCTCGCCGATCTGGCGCCAACCGCTGTCATCGACGCGGTGGGCAGGCCTTTCTACACACTCAGCCTGGACAACAGCCTGCGGGTCGGACGCATAGCCCAGACGGACTGGGTGCTGGTCGATGCCCGGGTCGAAGCCGTGATCCGCGGTGTGGCCCAGATCACCGCCAGAATATTCGACAAAAATGGACAACTGCTAGCAGTAGCGAGCCAATCAGCCAAGCTGCTCCCGCCTCGAGCATCCTGACCCCCGGCGTACCGGCCAAGCCCACGGCCCCCGCCACCTATCGCGGTATCCGCTGGATGTGCCCCTCGCTCGGCGCATCCCCGCCAAGCCTGGTAGGTTGACGGTGTTGCAGTTGGAGCTTCCTCGAACGTTCAAACGCCCCAGAGTCTGACAGCGGGCGTTTTTCGTTTCTCCGGTCTTTTCCGGCAGTGGGACGATCCCACCGCGGCAACCTAGTATTCGCAGCGGGCGGGCTTGGTCCAGCCCCACGAAGGAGACGACACATGGCTCAGGGCACCGTGAAGTGGTTCAACGGCGAGAAGGGTTTCGGGTTCATCGCCCAGGACGGCGGCGGTCCCGACGTGTTCGTCCACTACTCGGCGATCGACAGTGCCGGCTACCGCAGCCTGGAAGAGAACCAGCGCGTCGAGTTCGAGGTTACGCAAGGTCAGAAGGGCCCGCAGGCGGAGCACGTCCGCCCTGTCTGAGCCCCTCGGTGTGGAGCGCTCGCCGACGTGGGCGCTCCACACCGGCACGTCCAACAGATCATGAAAACTCGTTCCTGGCACTGACCGAATGCTCGGCGCTGCTCCGGGGCGAAGGAGCGGGGCTGGGGTGCGTGCGGCGCAAGGCAGAGAAGGAAGTCCCCCTGGTGCTGGGTGACGACCGACGACAACGCGGCGAGGTGCGTGCCCCAGCCCCGTGACGCCGCGTCCCCTATTGCCGGTCGCTCTAAGTGGTCGCCGAGATAAACGCTTCAACCATCCGCGAGAGCGGAATCCCACCGAGAGCCCTCGGATCCCACGCCGCCAGAACTACGTGGCAAAAATTACGCTGCGGACAGGATCCGCTGGGGCCCAGCGCCAGACGGATATCGGCTTTCATATCCGGGAAGAGAAGCCTCGGGTTCTCGACGGGCCGATGGTCAGCCCTGTCAGGCAGCAACCTTGTCAATTGGAACGTTCCCACTTTCGTGGACACTTCTTACCATGCCGCGGATCTTGTCCTTCCGTCACATTCGAGTCCGGGCTCTTCAGGCGTGCGGCGGCTGATCGTGGAATGGATCCACTGCCGGTTGTAGCAGACATCGTGGGATCGTGGCCGGCCTGACGTTCCTAGCCGACCGACTGAAGATCGACCGGTGTTCGCCCACGGTATGGACCCCTGACCAGTTGCGCGTCTCTGACCAGTTGCGTGCCTTCGTCAGGCACCTCCAAGACGACCGGCTCTATGCCATGTACCTCCTGGCGGTCACCACCGGGATGCGGCGCGGCGCTCTGGTCGGCGTTCGTCGCCCCGACGTCAACCTCAACGCGGCCACCGTCTCACCAAGCCAGCCCCGCATCGTCATCAACGACAAGGCAGTGGACGGCGCACAGAGCGCTGGCCCGTGCACTTCATCCGTGGTCGTCCGCCAGCATCCGTGCTCGTTCATCGGCTTGGCTGTCATCATCGGGCGGCAGGCGGGGCGGAATCAAGCGGTCAAGGCGACA
>NZ_CAKJTR010000063.1:19078-19621 GCF_917627355.1 Protofrankia sp. Cj3
TGGTCCCAGGTCACGCTGTTCCGGAAGAACTCAGGCAGGTTTTCCATCTTCTTCGCGAGCAGGTAGGCGACGCGTTCGGCGTTACGGTCGTAGGGAATCCGCACCAGCATGACGAACCGCGCGCTACGATCGACCGACGTCGCGAGCTGGGACTTGTTTCCCTGCCCGATTATCAAGTCCCCTGCCCAGAACCCGGGCACGGCGTGGTCATCGGCTTCCCGCGGCCGTTCGCTGATGTTGACCATGTCGACTTTCTCGTAGACCATCGTTCACCGCGCCAGGAAGCCGTGGCAACGCTTCGAGCTTTCTTTCCTTCGGACGTGCCAGGTTCTCCTCGCGGCGTCGCTGCGCCTCGACCGCACGGTATGCCATCGCGCCGCCGTTACGGTCGATCTCCCGAGATATTGTTGAGTGGTGCCGGCCGAGCAGCTGCCCGATATACCGCGCCGACTTGTGCCGGCTCAGTTCCCGGGAGATAGTCGCCCACTCCTCGATCTTCAACAACTCGCGCGAAGCCAGCTACCGTCCAGTCTGTCGACACTG
>NZ_CAKJTR010000063.1:20033-20980 GCF_917627355.1 Protofrankia sp. Cj3
GTTGGGCTGGCGCAAGCCGGTAGAAGTGTTCAACGATCTGCTGGAAAGGCATGTGTCGCCTTGACCGCTTGATTCCGCCTACTGCACGCCGTGACCAGATGAAGCCCGCAAGCCTCGCGAAGATTCACGCGGTGTTACGGGCCGCACTCGCCGACGCGGAACGGATGGATCTCGTGAGCCGCAACGTCGCGAAAGCCGTCCGACCGCCGAGCCTGGCAGGCGGGGAACGCCGTACGCTGACCACAGATGATGCCCGTCGTTTCCTGGCGGTGGCCAGAGAGGACCGGCTCGAAGCACTGTTCGTTCTGGCGATCACGATGGGGCTGCGCCGCGGTGAGCTGCTCGGCGCGGTGAGCTGCTCGGCCTCAGAGCGCGTTTGAGATCGTCATTCCGGCTCGCCGCGTCCAGGCGCTCCCTGGCCGCGTTGTCGGCCACACCGATACAACTCATCCGGTATCGCTTCGGCCTTCCGCGCACCAGAGGCCGACACCGGCGCGCAACCCGAGAAGGAGCACGAGGACGACACAGCGGAAGACCAGGACGACAGATAGCGCATCTTGGCTACACGGCTGGCCACATAACGATCATTGTTACCCCGGCCAGGTCGAGCAAAGCTCGACACCGGGGGTCCGGGGGTCGCCCCCCCGGGAAGGCATCGCGGCTGGTGGCGAAGGTGGCCGAAGGCCACCGAGCAGCCAAGGCCAGCTTGTGGAGCTGAGAGGATGGAACTTGAACCCCGATCTGGCCCGCTACCTGCACAAACGCCAGCCGCAGGCGACGTAGGGGGGTGTCAGATGGTTCGTGTAAGGGCGGGTTGGTTTGGATGGATCAGGTCGGGATGAACCTGGTTCACTCGGAAAAGACCCTCGTTGAACGGCACACAGGCTGGTTCAGTGGCTGACGTAGACGCAGCGGCGCGGCTGGCACAGGTGTTGCAGCCGGCGGCA
>NZ_CAKJTR010000063.1:21210-26686 GCF_917627355.1 Protofrankia sp. Cj3
CGGCTCGGACAGATCGACGATATGATCCTGTCGTTGTATGCGCGGGGCATGTCGACCCGGGATATTGAGGCGCACCTGGGCGAGGTATACGGGATCCGTGCGTCCCGGGAACTCATTTCCACGATTACAGATGTGGTGGCGGACGAGATCGCGGCCTGGCAGAACCGGCCCGTCGACGACGTCTATCCGATCATGTATGTGGATGCGATCCGGATCCGGGTCAAGGACCGTTGGGTCGTCACCATGAAGGCGGCGCACCTGGCGGTCTCCAGCAGTCAGTGCACCGTCCGCATCGGGTTGGAGCAAGGGGCTCGGTAACTTTGATCGTGATCGGCCAGGCTCCTGATCTGCCCCAACAGCCCGATTCGAACCCCTACGTAGGGTCCTGACGCGATGCGGTCAGTGCACCGCCCGCATCGTGCTGGAAGCCAGGGGATCGGCAATCTTGATCGCGATCGGGCAGACTCCTGACCTGCCCCAACAGCCCGATTCAAACCCTCTGCTTGGGGTCCCGGTGCGAGGCGGGCGGTGCACTGACCGCTGGAGACCGCCCTGCCCGACGTGCCGCACGAGTGCGTCATGCGGTGGGAGTTGCGGGACGCGGGTAAGTGGGAGCAGGCGCAGATCGCGGTCAGTAGTGGGGACGACGGCGCGTGGTACGTGCAGCACACCGGATTCGGCTGTCGCCGGTTCGCCGCCAAGAAGTCGGCCTGGTTGGCGGTACGTCGACTGATGGCCTGCCACGACGGGCGGTGGGAAGTAGTTCCTCGGGACGCCAGACCGCTGGATCCCGACATCAGCGATAACGACTCACGCCTCCTGTACATCGACAACGGCCACTCGCTCTACGGTAGTTGGGGCCGGCATCGGGATCGCGTCTGGGGAAGATACATCGCCGCCATGGAGAACGGCAGCGTGCTTCGGCGGACCGACAAGCACCCGAAGGTCGGTGGCTCCATCCTGGTACATGAGTACATCGATCCCGTCGATGGTTCGACCCGCTATACGCTGGACTTCACTCATGGCGACTACCAGTGTACGTCCGACTACGGCGACCTGGACACCGCTGTCGACTGCTACAAGGAGACCGTGTACAACAACAACGACCCCGACCACCCATATGTCTCCAGCGATCTCGACGTCCTCGTCAGACCGTTGCGGACCGGGCCCTCGATAGAAGAGGTGCTCGACCAGTTCCTCGCCGAGCAGCGCGCGCGTCTCTCAGAGAGGACCATGAGCAAGTACGAAGGGATCGTATCGCTGCTGGGAAAGTGTATCGCGAGGGAGAGCGAGGACGGCCTGCTCAGCAGTGTGCGCGACGACCCGGAGACGATCCCGGATCATCTGGGTGGGTTCCTCGGCTACTACATGGTCCGCAAGGTGATCGCCAGGAAGGGGGAGATCAAGGCGGCGGGGACCGTGGCCGGGAAGCTGGTCAGCTGGCTGTCCGAGCGTGGATACATCGACGGGACGACCGCGAAAAACGCGGTGGACAGTGCACGCGACACCGGACGCGGGCTTGCGGCGGCCTACGACTTTCGCGACCTGATCGACGACCACCTGGACAGCAGGCCTCCTGTCGACATCAGCGGGGTCCCGGCCGGGGACCGGTTTGAGGACTACGCCTTCGTCGCAGAGGTGAGCCCAGGCAGGATCTCCTTCGATGCCTATGCCGGGACGACTGTCGGCCCGATGGACATTCCGGTCGAGATAAGCAACCTGGTGCAACCCGAGTGGAGCATGTACGTGGAAGCGGCACGTATTGACGGGGCCTGGCACCTTCTCATGATTGGCTCCGTCTTTCCCTGAGAACGGCCGACCCGACACCCGAGAGCCACCTCCGACGAAGGGGAGGCGCCGACATTGCGGGTGCCGAAAACCCTGTCCGTGCAGGTCCAGCGGCATGTTGATACTCGTGGATGATTCCGCTGAGGCGCTCATGTCTACGGATGTCGAGGTGCGTGACCGTGGCCAGATCGGTGATCGGTTCTGGCAGTGGTTGCGGGGGTCTGGCGTTCGCGATGCCCCGGTGAGGGCGGTGCGCGTTGTGATGCTGCTCGTACTGGTTCAGCGTGTAGCAGGTGTGGCTGGTTCCAGATCACCGTGCGGTCCAGTAGCTCGTGGTGGCAGCGGTGGATCCACCGCTTCATGATCGCGTTCATGTGTGGCATCCGGACGCCGCTGTGCACGATCTGGATCCCGGTGTCGGCGAGGATCGCGTCGAACAGTGGCGAGTACCTGACGTCGCGGTCACGGATGAGGACGCGTGCCCGGCATCTCGCGTCCTGCAGGTCCATCGCGAGGGTGCGCACGGCCTGGGTTACCCAGGTGGGGGGCTGTTGGGCAGGTCAGGAGTCCACCCGATTGCGATCAAGTTTGCCGAGCCCCCTGCTTCCAGCACGATGCGGGCGGTGCACTGACCGCTGGAGACCGCCTCCGCGTCCACCGTGGGCCGTTGGCGTCAACCGGTCGAAGCGTTCAATGATCTGTTGGCAACGAATGTGTCGCCTTGACCGCTTGATTCCGCCGTTATATAAGATGATTATCCCTAATCAAACGCCCTCTAAGCGATGTCTGCGCACCAGCGGGTGTCCGGCTGCTCGGCGGTGAAGTCCTGGCCGATCAGATCCGGGGCATCGACGGGTCGGGCGTCGGCGACGGTGGTGCGCCGCCAGGCTTGGGGGTGGCGTCCTTGCAGGCCAGCGGCCTTCATCAGCCGCCAGACGCGCTTGTGGGCGACCGCGGGCGCCCGGGCGGCGAGCTCGGCCCAGACGCGGCGTACGCCGGGGTCGCCGCGCAGGCTGGCGTGGATCTGACGGATCAGGGTCGTCAACGCCGCGTCCGTGCGGTCGCGGTCGCACTGCCCGCCGGTGGTCCGCCACCGGTAGTAGCCCGATCGGCTGATACCGAGGTGGGCGCACATGAAGCTGACTGGGTATTCGCTGTCGGTGGCCCAGTCCGCGATGGCCGCATAGATCACGGCTGTTCCTTCGCGAACCAGGCCGCTACTTTTTTCGCGAAGTCACGCTCCATCCGCAGCACGGCGTTCTCTTTGCGTAGCAGTTCCAACTCGGCCCGTTCGGACTCGGACAGTTCCCGCTGCCCGGCCCTCATCACCTGCCTTCTTCACCCATTTACCCAACGTCATCTCGTGGACGCCGATACTCCGCGCTACTTCGGCGACGGACCGGCCCGAATCGATCACGAGACTAACGGCCTGATCTTTATATTCCTGGGTGAAATGTCGGCGTGTCGCCACCGGGATACCTCCGCTGGGATCAGCGGCAGCCTACCGAGTGTCCACAAGACCGGGAACGGTCCAATCATCTTGATGCCCGGCGGGCGAACAACCGGATCGAGTCCGATCACAGCCAGCTGAAAGCCCGGTTGCGGCCGATGCGCGGGCTGAAACGCTTCCGCTCCGCCCAGCCGATCAGTTCCGGGCATGCGTTCGCGGGAGAATATCCGCCGCGGCCACTACAAACTCAGGGTCGACACCGACCCACACCTGCGGCTGACGACTGCCTTCGCCGAGCTCACCCTGACGATCTGATCATCGGTCCGACAGAGCTTGCCATGTCCTGCCTTCGCGTAATGCAACAAAGCCGATCCGAGCCCTCCATTGGGTTGAGCTTCGACCACTCCCGCGAGGCTCCGGACGGCGGACTCCGGACCGTTCTCACGTCCCACACCTTTACCTCAAAAGCCTCGAAGTCCGGATCATTTCTTGGCGTACGTTTCGGTTCCGACGGTCCCCGCCAGCTTAATCTCCCACAAATTCTTCGTCCTCGCGCGAGTCCATGGGTGTCGCGTTGCCAGCTGACGTTCCGTATGGGTTACTCAACGCGCACACCGGCGGACCATTTTGAGGGGCAAAAACGCCCGTAGGAGAGGTAAAAGTGCGAAGAGCAGTATTTCCAACTGTCCTGGTGGCAGCCGGTCTGGTCGGAATACCGACCGCGGCACAGGCTTCCGATGGATGGGGGTTTCCTGAAGCGAACCACTCCGGGAAGTTCGTGCCCTGTGGTGACGAGCAGGCCCTCGTCGACGCAGTCACGAACGCCAACATGGGCGGAGCAAACACCATCAGGCTCGCGCCATTCTGTACCTACACCATCACGTCCGCGCATGGCACGGGCCCCAACGGCGCGGACGGCCTTCCGGTCATCACCGGAGGCCTCACGATCACTGGAGACAAGTCGACTATCACCCGATCATCGACCGCGCCAGCCTTCCGCATTCTCGAGGTCGGCGCGGCCGGGAACCTCACTCTGATCGGGACCAGCATCAGCGGCGGTAACGCCCGGGGCGCTCTTCCCGATGATCCCGCGGGCGATGGCGGCGGAATCCTCAACGATGGGGGCACTCTGACGCTCCAGGACAGCGAGGTCACCCACAACACGGCCACCAATACCGGCGGCTTCGGCGCCGACGGCGGCGGAATCGCCAACGAGGGGGGCACCCTGACGCTCCAGGACAGCGAAATCGCCGACAACACCGCCGCCGACAACGTCGACGACGACGGCGGCGGTGTCAGCAACAACAGCGGCGGCACCGTGGCACTCCAGAACAGCAAAATCGTCGGTAACACGGCGGGCGGGGACGGTGGCGGTATCGACAACAAGGGTATCGCCACATTCGTGGACAGCATCGTCGCCGATAACAGGACCAATTTCGACGACGGCGGTGGCATCAACAACGGGGGCACCGTTACTCTCAGGGACAGCAAGATTGTTCATAACGTCGCCGCTCGTGACGGGGGCGGTATCAACAACGGTGAGAACGCGCAGTTCGAAAGCTTCGACAGCATCATTTCCGGCAACACCACGACCGGGTCAGTGCCGGGGTCGACCGGTCGCGGCGGTGGCATCAACAATGAGGGTGCCGCAACATTCAAGGACAGCAAGATCATATTCAACAAGGCTGCCGGACCAGGTGGCGGCATCTACAACGAGAATACCGCTCCCGAGACCCCTGCCACTGTAACGCTCGAGGGCAGCGAGGTCGTCTTCAACAAGGCTGCCGATGGCGGCGGCATCTTCAAAGAGCCCGGCAGCGGTCCAGTGACGTTGACCGATAGCGCGGTGAAGTTCAATACGCCGAACAACTGTGCCCCGCCCGGAAGCGTGCCGGGTTGCTCCGGCTGAGTAGAAGCGTCCGGCAATAGGCGCGGCACCGGGCTCTCGACGAGGGACCGGACGTAGGACAGACACTACCCCGGTCAATTATGGAGTTCTCAACGCTCGGTAACTGACCGGGGTTTCAAGCCTTGCCGGAAGATGGTGTCCGTCGACAGCGAAGATTGTCCGGTCGTAGCGCTTTTACCTGACGGTGCCCGAAACCCGTCCGTAGGCCGTGACCAGCGTTTCTGCCTCACTCGGTGATCCCGTCTGATGATCGCTAATCCCTCCGCCGGAGATGATCAGAAACCGGTACCTCTGTCGTCCAACCGTGTGGGGTGCCAGAACTGGCCATC
>NZ_CAKJTR010000064.1:0-12375 GCF_917627355.1 Protofrankia sp. Cj3
GTCCCGTGACAGGCCTGTCGTCAACAGGTCGAATGCCTGGTCAGGTGGCATTTCGTTGACCGCGACCGCTCGTGCGTCGGCCGGGATGATACTGGGAATGCGGGTTGTCATCAACCGTATACAGCCGTGCCCGCCGATGAGAAACGGCTCGATTTGGTCGGTTCGCCATGCGTCGTCCACGACCAGCAGCCGGCGGCCGGTTCCACCCGTCGCGTCCTGGCCCGGACGGTCAAGGAGGCGGCCGAGATGGCGCCCGGCCTGGAGCGGGTCGACGAACGTCGGACGCCGCCCGTCGAGCACCTCGGCGAGCTGATTGACACGTCCAGCGAGATCCGGGCCGGAGATCTGCTCGCCGAGCGTCGTCCACAGGATGCCGCCGGAGAACCACTCCAGCACCTCGGGATCGGCACACAGAGCCTGGGCAAGGGTCGTTTTGCCCAGCCCGCCGGCACCGTGCAGCGCCGTGGTCATTGCCACCGGCCTGCCGTCGTGCGCACACAGCAGATCTACCAGCGGCCGGGACAGCTCGGGCCGCGGAATAGGGACCCGGGTCAGCTCTGGAGCCATGTTCACCGGTCCGGAGCGCGTTGCCCCGCTGGCCCCGATGTCCGCGCCGCTCGGGGCAAGTTCGACCAGAGCCTGGTAGAGCGCTCGCTCGAGACCGTCCGGGGTGGTGAAGTAGTGCGCGGTCACTCCGGAGTTCACCACCTCCTGCCGGAACACGGCTTGGCGTGGTCCGTGGTCGAGGTCGATGACGGCTTCCGCCTGGATGCTCGCCTTCTCGTCAAGCAGGAACGCCAGCCGGGGCATGCCGAGCTCAGCGGCCGTCCGGAACTCCAGCTCGGTGTAGGAGATATCGGGTGAGTCTTGGACGGGTGACCCGTAACGGAAGCCGAAAAGACCGACATAGACATCGGCGGTGGCAACCGCCTCCTCGCAGTAGCTGGCCGTTTTACCGTCCCGCGCGGTGAAATAGGCCATGTCGACGATGACATGCCCGGCGCGACTGACCGCCCGCTCGGCGGCATGGACGAACGAACCGGCCGCACCGGTGGGAAACCGCCGCAGCTCGGAGGTATGACTGAGAAATATCCGCAGCACCCTCGTCGCTCTACGCACAGGTGAACGGTACACAGCTGTCGCGGCCCCGGTTTCGGAGGCGCTCTTGGAGGCTCCGGCAACAGGGAACGCCGCATCGCGGGGCTGGGGCACGCACGCCAGCCCCGTTCCTTGATCCACGCTTCTGTCGCGGGCACTCTTATCGGTTCACGGGCCTGTTGATATATGACGTCCGCGCGTAATCACCAGGCGTTCCCGTTCGGTGCGCGCCCCGGTGGCGATCAACCCGCGAGGTACGGGGGAACGCGCGGGTCCACCGTGTTCCCACCGGGACGCGAACAGAAGGTAACGAATTTCGTACCATCGGTGCAAGCTCTCGGCTTTGGCTCGGTGGCAAGCGGTCAGCGGTCAGCGGTCAGCGGGTCCGGGTGGGGACGGTCTCGTCGCCGTGGGTGCCAGCCTGGTCGCCGCTCCGGTCGGTGGCGGTAGCACAGGTTCTGACCAGCGTGAAAGCGTCGAAGGGGACGGGCGAGGGGCCGGAGCTGTCGTAGACGGTCACTCGGATGCGGGTTGCGCCGCCAGGTTCGCCCGGATCCACGTCGAAGCCGGCGAATGCGTACGGATGCTCCGGCGCGCGCAGCGCCAGCCAGGGCGCTGGTTCGCGGGCGTGAATCGCGCGAAGCCGCGTCGGGTCGGATTTCCGCGGCTCTCCGCCAACGATCACTCGGCCTTCGGGCGGATCGAACAGCTTGCCGGCTGACGGCGCTGAGGAGCCGCCCGTTCCAAGGACCATGTGGACGGTTCCGGCTGAGGTGTCGATCACATCTGTCTCGTATGACGCCGGCCGCGGCGTGAGCACCTCTGAGCCATCGACTACCCCACGTAGTGGATATGTCCGTTCGTAATGATGCTCGTGCCCACACAGGACAAGGTCCACCTCGAAGGCATCGAACAACGGCAGCCATTCCTGACGGATTCCGAGGTCGGCGCCGTTGTGCTGTGCGGCGCTTGACACGGCGGTCTGGTGCATACAGACAATGATCCAATTAATGCTCGGATCAGCGCGGGCCTGGCGCAGGGTTTTCGCGAGCCAGGCCCGTTGCCGGCCGCCACTGTAACCGCGAATATACATCATGCCAGCGTCCTGATAGCAGATGTCGTCATTCTGCAGGACGACAAAACGCACGCCCGAAACGGTGAAGGCATACCACAGGCCGGCGACAGCCGGATTCGCGCGGTCAGTGATTTCGCCAACGGCGTCGAGGTCATCAGCGGGATCAGTGCTGTCGGGCAGGAGAAAGCGGCTTTGGTAAGCGCTCAGCCCATGCGCTCCGTTACCGCGTTCGACCTCGTGGTTGCCAGCGGCGGGCATCCACGGGCGGTGCCGAGCGGATATGCTGATCATGTTGAACCAGTCAGACCATGCCCGGAGTGGGTTGCTGCGCTGATTGGCGTACGACAGATCGCCGACGATCAGGGTGAACAGCGGGTTGATGCGTTCGATGCCGGTCACGACGTGCTCGGACGCCGGGGTGCCGAACGGGTCGTAGGCAGCGGACGTTCCTTGATCACCAAAGCAGGTAAACGTGAAGCGCGCCCGGCCGTCGGGTGCCGTCCGCAGCGTCCCACCCTCAACGCGGGCGATCCGGTCATGCAGTACCTCGTACACGTACATGGCATCCGGCTCGAGGTTCCCGAGCAAGGCGTGATGATTGATCACGTCCATGCCGGTGACGCCATCGGTGTACACCCGGGTGACAGCGGGGACCTCGCGATCGAGACCGCCCGGAGGGCTGCCGAAGCGTACCCGCGGGTGGCGGACCATGATCGGTGTCGTCCACGACACGGCCATTGATCTCGCCGGGTCCGGGCCGAACGTCAGATGGATGTGTTCAACGGGAGTTCCCGCGCGCGGGGCCAACTACCCTCCTCGCTTTTTGTCACCATCACCGTTACCGTTGACTGCTGTTGCTGTCTGCTATGCCATGGTGTCAACGCTATCCGGAGGACATGGACGAGTTCCGCCGGCCACACCGACGGGTATCGGACAGCCCGTGAAGGGTTCGGGGCGGTTTGTGGGATGCCGCACAGACGGTATGGCGAACATGGCGAAGGGGCGGCTCCGCTGCCGCGGAACCGCCCCTTCCTGATCCAGGGTCCTACCCGTAAGACGACTCCTACTCGCTGGACTTGGCCAGATCGATCGGCAGCGCGTCAGGCACCTGGTTCGGCTTTGGTTCACCTCGGAAGGTGAACGTGGCGGCCTCGCCTTCGCCCTCGACATCGCCGACGACGATCTCGCCGGGACGCAGCGTCCCGTACAGGATCCTCTCGGACAGGACGTCCTCGATCTCCCGCTGGATCGTCCGGCGCAGCGGCCGGGCGCCCAGCACCGGGTCGTAGCCCTTCTTGGCGAGCAGTGCCTTGGCGGCGGGGGTCAGCTCCAGCGCCATGTCCTTGTTCTTCAGCTGGACGTCCACCCGGGCCAGCATGAGGTCCACGATCTGGATGATCTCTTGCTCGGACAGCTGGTGGAAGACGATGATGTCGTCGATCCGGTTCAGGAACTCAGGCCGGAAGTGCTGCTTGAGCTCGTCCTGGACCTTCGCCTTCATCCGCTCGTAATCGATGGCGCCCTGCCCGGTCGCGAACCCGATGCCGGGGCCCTTGGAGATGTCCCGGGTGCCCAGGTTCGACGTCATGATCAGAACGGTGTTCTTGAAGTCCACCAGCCGGCCCTGGGAGTCGGTCAGCCGACCATCCTCCAGGATCTGCAGAAGAGTGTTGAACACATCCGGGTGGGCTTTTTCGACCTCGTCGAACAAGACGACCGAGAACGGCTTGCGGCGCACCCGCTCGGTGAGCTGGCCGCCCTCCTCATACCCGACATAACCGGGCGGAGAACCCACCAGTCGCGAGACCGTGTGCTTCTCCATGTACTCGGACATGTCGAGCTGGATCAGCGAATCCTCGTCACCGAACAAGAACTCCGCCAGCGTCTTGGACAGCTCGGTCTTACCGACACCGGACGGGCCGGCGAAGATGAACGAGCCACCGGGACGCTTCGGGTCCTTCAAGCCCGCGCGGGTACGCCGGATCGCCTGGGAGACAGCCTTGATGGCCTGCTCCTGGCCGATGACACGGCGGTGCAGCTCGTCTTCCATGCGCAGGAGACGGGCGGTCTCCTCCTCGGTGAGCTTGAAGACGGGGATGCCGGTCCAGATCGCCAGCACCTCCGCGATCTCCTCGTCGCCGACCTCGGCGACGACGTCCATGTCGCCGGCCTTCCATTCCTTCTCCCGCTTGGCCTTCTCAGCCAGGAGGGTCTTCTCCTTGTCACGCAGCGACGCGGCCTTCTCGAAATCCTGCGCGTCGATCGCGGACTCCTTGTCCCGGCGGACGCTGGCGATGCGCTCGTCGAACTCGCGCAGGTCCGGCGGAGCGGTCATCCGGCGGATACGCATCCGGGACCCGGCCTCGTCGATGAGGTCGATCGCCTTGTCCGGCAGGAACCGGTCGGAGATGTACCGGTCGGCCAGCGACGCCGCGGCGACCAGCGCGCCGTCGGTGATCGACACCCGGTGGTGCGCCTCGTAGCGGTCGCGTAGGCCCTTGAGGATCTCGATGGTGTGTGCCACCGACGGCTCCGCGACCTGGATGGGCTGGAACCGGCGCTCAAGCGCGGCGTCCTTCTCCAGGTGCTTGCGGTACTCGTCCAGGGTGGTGGCACCGATCGTCTGCAGCTCGCCGCGCGCCAGCATCGGCTTGAGGATGGAGGCGGCGTCGATCGCGCCCTCGGCGGCGCCCGCGCCGACGAGCGTGTGGAGCTCGTCGATGAACAGGATGATGTCGCCGCGGGTGCGGATCTCCTTGAGGACCTTCTTGAGGCGTTCCTCGAAGTCGCCGCGGTAGCGGGACCCGGCGACCAGCGCGCCGAGATCGAGGGTGTACAGCTGCTTGTCCTTCAGGGTCTCGGGGACCTCGCCCTTGACGATCGCCTGTGCCAGCCCCTCGACGACCGCGGTCTTGCCGACCCCGGGCTCGCCGATCAGTACCGGGTTGTTCTTCGTCCGGCGTGACAGCACCTGCATGACGCGCTCGATCTCCTTCTCGCGCCCGATGACCGGGTCGAGCTTGGACTCACGAGCGGCCGCGGTGAGGTTACGGCCGAACTGGTCGAGGACCAGCGAAGTCGACGGGGTGCCCTCGGCCGGGGCACCGGCGGTGGCGGGGTCGCCCTTGCCCTGGTAGCCGGACAGGAGCTGGATGACCTGCTGGCGGACCCGGTTGAGGTCGGCGCCGAGCTTGACCAGTACCTGCGCGGCGACGCCTTCGCCCTCACGGATCAGTCCGAGCAGGATGTGCTCGGTGCCGATGTAGTTGTGGCCGAGTTGCAGGGCCTCCCGCAGGGACAGCTCGAGCACCTTCTTGGCCCGGGGCGTGAACGGGATGTGCCCGCTCGGCGCCTGCTGGCCTTGCCCGATGATCTCCTCGACCTGTGACCGAACACCCTCGAGGGAGATCCCGAGCGACTCAAGTGCCTTGGCGGCGACGCCCTCCCCCTCGTGGATCAGTCCGAGCAGGATGTGCTCGGTGCCGATGTAGTTGTGGTTGAGCATCCTGGCTTCTTCCTGAGCCAGGACGACGACCCGACGTGCCCGGTCGGTGAATCTCTCGAACATGTGCGCTCCTTCGAGCGGTGCGACCGACCACACGGCAGCCGGTATCCGCATGCTAGCTCCGCCGAGGCATGTCCCCACGCATCGAACGGAAACCTACCCGCCGGCCTCGCCCTCTTCGTCGTGGACGGCGGGCCAACCGGGACAGTCGGCCCACCAGCGAAGACGTCTTGGTCAACGGTGACCGACCGGGAGCGATTCCGTCCCGCTGTTCCGCCGAGAGCAGAACGAAATCTCATGATTACCGGGTCGGTGTGCCCAGCTACCGGGTGATCGGGTCACACCCGATCATTGGTGGTCAAGGGTCTCGGTCCAGATGTCAGTCGCTTGCCGCTAGTTGCTGAAAGTGATATTTTGTGTACTTTTGGTTATAGTCTTGTATAAAAGATGAAAAATCTTACTTGTTGATTGCGCTACAGTAGCTAATTGTATCCGCTGTTGGGCGGAGGGCAAGTAGTGATCATCAGGCAGCCTTGCGCTGGCCGCCTGGAAAACAAAAGCAAGAGGCTCTGGCTGGTTCGATGGCCGGGATTTTCCGTGCCCCGAACGCTGGATTGGTTATCGGGGGAGCGGCTGACAACAATGCTGATTGTCATGGCTCGGCGCGACCGCGGTGACCGGGCGTGTGGTCTTTATAACCGCAATGCCTGATCGATGATCAACGGATCGCTATCACGCCATGGGGACAAAATTATCTACCAATCAACTTTTTTCAGCCAGAAAATACCCAATATTCAGCTCGCGCTCCTGGCTGGAGGCCGCGCTGCCCGCACCCCTCGGCTCCTGCTAGCATCACCTCTCAGGGCATTTTTTGGGGGATGTCACTACATGCACTATCCGGCTTGCGTCTGCCACGAAGAGCTGCCGATGACCGATTGGGGTCGGTCATCGACGGATCGTCTGGAAGGTAACAGCAGGCCGTGTCGTCACAATCTACCGTACGTTACCGGGAGTCGACTTGTCGACCGATGGAACGGGGGGGAACGCGTGGGGGGATGAACCGGCTCTTAACACCATCGAGTCACCGTCGTCTCCGCTCTGCCGCATGGGAGCTCGCTCGCCGCCGATCGTCAGGCGCGGTGGGAGCCGATGGCCCGAAAGCGGCTGTCCGCCGGGGCCTGTTGCCCGGCAAACGGATCGATCCGTGTGGGCGGGGCCACGCGGCCGATCGGCGGGCGGAGCTGGCGATCGCCACCGCTGTCCTGCTCTCCCTTGTTTCGGCCTGTGGAGCATCGGCTGGATCGGCGAGCGTGTCCGGACGAAAAGCGAGCGTGACCGTTTCCCTCGCGGGCCGGCCCCTGAATCCGACGGTCGTCCAGCCAGTCAGCCACCTCATCGACACGAATGGATCTCCGTTTGATGTGCGGTCGGGGACCGCGGGCAGGCTGGCGTTCGTGTTTTTCGGCTACACCCACTGCCCGGACGTCTGCCCGACAACGGCAGCCGACATTGCCGCGGCTCTCGGTCAGCAAACCCCGGCCGTTCGGGCCAGGACCACCTTTGTTTTTGTGACGACCGATCCTGAGCGTGACTCGCCGCAGACGATGCGTCGATGGCTTGATCAGTTCGACACATCCTTCATCGGCCTCACTGGAAAATGGGCGGACATCGCTGACTACGCAGCGGCCCTCGGGCTCCCGGTCGTTCCGCCCGAACAGGCAGCCGATGGGAGCTGGCTGGTTCAGCACGTGTCCCGAGTGACCGCCTTCGCGCCGGATGGCACCGCCCGCGCCGGATATTTTCCCAGCACGACCGTCGCTGACTATTCACATGATATTCCCCTGTTGCTGGAGAATCGGTTGTAGTGGGTGCCTTTCCGTGTACACAGCATGTACGCACGATACGCGCACTGACCGTCGGGGAGGAGATCCGGGACATGCGGAGGACTCGCAGCGGTGACCGGCAAACGCAGCTGTGGCGGGGGCGGCCACTATGAGCCGGCCCGTGTGCGGCGGCAGTCCAGGACCTTTTTCCCGGTAACACCTCGCGGTCCGGCAGCCAGCACGGAACTCGGCGGTTCACCCCCCGATCTTGGGTTGTAGTTGATACCCGTAAGGTGAAAGGAACGACCTTGCTGTCTGCCCTTGTCTCGGCAGCAATCGTTATCATTGCTCTCACGCTGTTCGCGACATCCGGCACCAATCTGTGGTGGATGCTGCACGCATGGCGCACGCCTGAAACGTACCACGAGACCTTCTACCTGCCGGCCATGGGCAAACCCTGCCACAGTTTTTCGATTATCGTTCCCGCCCGCCACGAGAGCGAGGCGGTGTTGAGCGCGACCGTCGCCCGTCTCGTCAGCCAGACGCACCCGCAGGTGGAAATAATTCTGGCTGTCGGCCACGATGACCCATCGACTGTGCAGGTGGTACAGAAAATTGCCGCCGGCCAGCCAGGTCTGAAAATCTCGGTCGACCAGTCCGCAGTCAAGAACAAACCGCGTCAGCTGAACACCGCCCTCGCGGACTGTACCGGCGACATCGTAGGCGTCTTCGACGCGGAGTCACTGGCGGCCGCGGAACTGCTCGCCCATGTTGACGAGGTATTTCAGACGAGTAATGCCGACGTCGTCCAGGGTGCGGTCCAGCTCGTCAACTTCCAGTCCAGCTGGTTTTCTCTCCGCAACTGTCTGGAATATTATTTCTGGTTCCGTTCACGGCTGCATCTGCATGCCCAGAAGCAGTTCATCCCGCTCGGTGGAAACACCGTGTTCGTACGCCGGACGCTGCTCAACGAAGTGAACGGATGGGATGGTAACTGCCTCGCCGAGGACTGCGATCTTGGTGTCCGCCTGTCCGCGCTCGGCCGCAAGGTCAGTGTCGCCTTCGATCCTCGTCTCGTCACCCGAGAGGAGACACCTGACACGATATACGCCCTGGTGAAGCAACGGACCAGGTGGAATCTCGGTTTTATGCAGGTACTCCATAAGGGCGACTGGCGGAAGCTGCCGACCCGCCGGGCGCGGAACCTCGCCCGCTTCACCCTTACGCAACCGATGACACAGGCGTTTTCGGGACTGGTGCTCCCGGTCGCGCTGTTGACTGTCGTGGCCGGTAAGTTCCCGATGGTCGTCACGTTGACCTCCTTTCTGCCGGCTGTCCCGACGATCGCCATGCTCGGCTTCGAGGCGGCTGCGCTCCGGGCATTCGGCCGGGATTACGACTTTCGTATCCGGGTTCGTGACTATGCCAGTCTCGTGTTCTTTATGCCCGCCTATCAGCTGATCCTCTCCTGGGCGGCCGTGAGATCAGCCTTTCGTTTCTTCGCCGGAAACTTCGAGTGGGAGAAGACCGCCCACGCCGGAGCCCATCTGAGTACATCCGCAACCGCCGACGACGCGGCCTGAAGAAAGTCAGGGGGATCCGAACGTGTCCATGACCGCAGTGCTACCGCAGCCAGTCCTGAGCGCCTTACGAACACCCGCGGCGGCGGTCGACCGGCAGCGGCGGCGGTGGCCGGATGTAGCGATCATCATGGGGCTAGTGATGATCACAACCATAGTTCTACTTGTCAACCTCCACGGTTACCCGACTGTCCAGGACGACGAGGGAACCTATCTCTCCCAGGCCGAATGGGTGCGGGCGCACGGCGCGCTGTCGCCATACACCTACTGGTATGACCATCCGCCGTTCGGCTGGATACAGCTGGCCGCGCTTTCCTGGATCCCGGCCTTCCACGGGGGCTCGCTGACGGTCTCGTCTGGGCGCGCCATCATGCTCCTCTACGCCGATGCCTCGGCTGCGCTGCTCTACCTGCTGGCTCGTCGGCTGGATATCCGCCGGCCCTTTGCCGTCCTGGCCGTCCTGCTGTTCGTCTGTTCGCCGATCTCCGTGACCTTTCTGCGTCAGGTGTATCTGGACAACCTCGCGATCCCATGGCTTATCGCGGCCTTCTACTTCGCCTGTACGCCCCGTCAGCACCTCTGGCACTATGTGCTGGCCGGAGTTTTTCTCGCGGTTACCGTGCTGACCAAGGAGACCACCGCCATACTGGTGCCCGCCGTGGCGCTCGCGGGCTGGCAGTCCAGTTACGCGAGGACCCGGGATTTCGCCTCCGTGGGCTTCTGGTCAGGTTTTGTGCTGATTTGCCTGGTATATCCCTTGATGGCTTTATTGAAAAATGAGCTGTTCGCTGGCCCCATCCGTGTGTCGCTGCAGGCCGCGATGGAGTTCCAGTTCGTGAAACGGTCCGGTTCGGGCTCGGTGTTCGACCCGGTTGCGTCGGCTCACGCCACGGCCCTCGGCTGGGTGCAGCTGGACCGGTGGCTGCTGATTCTGGGTGCCCTGAGCGCTCTTTTCGCGCTCACCATCCGTCGGCTTCGCCCGATCGGGCTGGTGGTCGTGCTGCTGGGAATCACCTTGCTACGAAAAGGCTATCTGCCGCAGATGTTCATCATCGTGGCGCTGCCCTTTCTCGCGCTGTGCGTGGGTGGCGTGGTCGACCAGGCGTGGTCGACCACGCGGCGGTGGGGCAAGCCGGCGCGACTGATCGGCGACGGCAGCCTGCTCGCGGCTTTTACCGTCGGCATCGTGGCGCTCGGTGCCGCATGGCAGCCTGGCCTCGCGCGGGCTTTCACATCTTCTAACAATACGGAACACGTCGCGGCCGTAGCTTATCTGCGAACCTCGGCGATCCCACGGGACAGTCGTATCGTCGTGGATAACACGATGTGGCAGGATGTTTACCATGCCGGCTTCTCTTCACCCTGGCATACGATTTGGTACTACAAAGTAGATCTTGACAGTGCGGCAAAGAAAGAGCTGCCGGACGGCTGGCGCGATCTGGACTACATCATCCTCACACCATTCATGCGGCAGGATATTTCGACTCTCGGGCTGACTACGATGGGTATCGCGGTCGAACACTCGCGGGTAGTCGCACGTTTTGGCACGGGTCCGGCCGCGGTTGAGCTCCGAGCGGTGACAAAGTGATCCACAGCCGCGCTGAATCGACGGCGGACAGGCGACAAGCGGCTTTCAAGACTGTCTGAAAACCAGTGGATCTGGGGGTAGCGTGAGTCGAAAAAAGAAACAGGCGGCGGGTGCCGCCGTCGAGTCCCCGTCAGCGTCCCCGCAGGAGCCCGAACCGGGTCCGGCGGAGCGGGCGGCGGTCGATGGGATTCCCGCACAGTATTCAAGAGCGGAATCCGGGCCGCGGCCGCAGCTGACGGTGATCGTGCCGACGCGAAACGAGGCGGGTAACGTGATGCCGCTTCTCAACCGGGTGGACGCGGCGCTCAGCGGTATGGCTGCCGAAGTTCTGTTCGTCGACGACTCCACCGACCATACGCCACAGACTGTGGAAAGCGTTCGGCGGAACTTCAACGTGACGGTCCGTCTTTATCATCGTGCACCGGCTGTCCGTTGGGGGGGACTCGGCGGTGCGGTCGTCGACGGGCTCCGCTCGGCACGCTCTCCTTACGCGGTCGTGATGGACGGCGATCTTCAGCATCCGCCGGAAGCTCTGCGGACGCTGTATGACGCCGCAGTCGCCAATCAGGCGGACATGGTGATCGCCAGTCGCTATCGCGGGAACGGGGACGCCGCCGGACTGGCCAATGGTATGCGCAGGTTTGTGTCGTCCGGCGCAAGTCTTGTCTCCCGGTTGGTTTTCCCCCGCCGGCTGCGGGGTGTGACCGATGTGATGAGTGGATTCTTCCTCGTCCGGGTTGGCGCGCTTCATCTTGATAATCTGCAGCCAAGTGGCTACAAAATTTTGCTTGAGCTGCTCGTCCGCATGGACAAGATCAGTGTAGCGGAGATCCCGTACTCGTTTGCGAAACGGCATACGGGCGAATCCAATGCCTCCGTCCTCGAAGGGCTGCGGTTTGTTCGGCATCTTTTCTGGCTCCGGGTTCCGCGAGCGGCGCGCTTCGCGCTCGTTGGCGCGACGGGGCTATTGCCCAACGTTCTCGGTACCGCCGCACTTGTCCTGCTCGGATTGCATTACACTGTCGCCGCCATAGCGGCTACGCAAATCGCGAACGGGTGGAACTTCCTCGGCTGTGAACTACTCGTCTGGCCCGACAAAAAGGGCTCCTGGCGGCACCGGATCGGGCCCTTCATGCTGCTTAACAGCAGCGATCTGTTCCTGCGGCTGCCACTGCTCGCCTTTTTTGTCGAAAAGTGGGGCCTGAGCGTTATGGCTGGCACTCTGCTGACGCTGGCCATCGCGTTCGCGTTACGATTTCTGCTTATCGACCGGTTGGTCTACCGGCGCCGTGGGAAGAAAGCCACCGGACACCTGCCCGAAACGGCGATCATGGTTGAGCGGGAGGCATTTGAAAACGTGTTAGCCGAACATACGGCATGAACCCGCAAGCGGCGGCTGCCGATGGTCCAGCTGGGACCTCCGACAGCCCAGCCCGGACAACCGCGGCAAGTCCCACAGCCTTGCCGGCAGTTTACCGCCCCACTGCTGGTGGGGACCTGGGCGGCTGCCCCGAGAACTCTGGAGAAGATGATTGTCGATGACAGGTCCTGAAAATATCGGGCGCCGTCGCCGATGGCGGCGCTGGCAAACTGCCAGATCACTCGGTGCGCTATCCGTGGCGGTCATGTTCACGGCGCTTCTCGGGCCCGTGGCAGCCGCGCCACGGGCGGCCCTGGCTGCCGCGACGAATATGTTGCAGAATGGA
>NZ_CAKJTR010000064.1:12746-13187 GCF_917627355.1 Protofrankia sp. Cj3
TCTTTGGAGACGCTGGACGCCGCTGGCATGCCGACGTGCTGGGAGAAGTCGGGCTGGGGCGGCAACACGGTGGTGTGGGGTTCGGGCGGGACTGCTCATACTGGTTCGAAGGCGTTTCAGCTCACGGTTTCGAATTATGTGAGTGGCGATCGCAAGCTGTTGGTGGGTGAAACGGCGGGCTGCGCGCCGGCCGTTGTCCCGGGTAAGACCTATGATCTGTCCGTGTGGTATATGTCGACGGCGGCGAAAAACGCTATCACATTGTTTACTCACACGGCGTCGGGCTGGGGCTACTGGACGGACCTGGCGCAGCTGGGTGCCTCGGCCACGTATGTGCAGGCGAACGTGACGACGCCGGTGATTCCGGCCGGGGTGGACATGCTCGCGTGGGGTGTCTCGCTGGCGGGGAACGGCACGTTGACCACGGATGACTACTCCCAG
>NZ_CAKJTR010000064.1:13619-25949 GCF_917627355.1 Protofrankia sp. Cj3
ATCGAACACTCCACCTGCACGGCGGGTGATGCGTGCACCAAGGGCTCATGGCAGGTGCTCAGCTACCAGTCACCTGTCCGGGCCATCCATGCCGCACTTCTCAAGAATGGTAACGTGCTGCTCATCGCGGGGTCGGGTAATGACCCTAACCAGTTCGCGGCCGGTACCTTCAAGACGTCGGTGTGGAATCCCACCACGGGCGCCTTCGCCAATGTCTCCACTCCTGATGACTTCTTCTGTACCGGTCACGTCCAGCTTACCGACGGTCGACTGCTGGTGATGGGTGGGAACAAGGCGTACCCGACCGCGGACCACGGCTACGAAGGCATCAAGTCCTCCTATACCTTCGATCCGACGACGAATCAGTACGTGCGGGTGAACGATCTCAACACGGGTCACTGGTATCCGTCCGCCACGGAGCTCGGTAACGGTGACGTGATCTCGCTCGGCGGGCTGGACGAGAACGGCAACGGTTCAGTCGAGGTCGAGCGCTTCTACAGTGCCAGCGGACAGTGGAACAAGCCGCGGCCGACCCAGACCTACCGTTTCTGGGGGCTGTACCCAGCAATGATTCTTCTGCAGGACGGCCGGTTGTTCTACACCGGATCACACGTGTTCGGCAACAACGTCAACGGTGGCCCCGGGGCTAATCTTTACAACGTTGACACCGGTCAGGTGACCGATGTGCCCGGACTCCGGCTGAAAGATCAGCGGGACCAGTCGATGTCGGTTCTGCTGCCACCGGCGCAGGCCCAACGCGTCGCCACCTTCGGCGGGGGAAACATCGAGACCAACGTTGACGCGAACAACACGATGGATCTCATCGATCTGTCCAAGGCGAATCCGGCCTATGTTCCTGGTGCGAACCTGCCGACCGGCAAGATGTACGTCTCCGCGGTCATCCTCCCGGATGGGAAGGTGTTCGAGACCGGTGGCGGCCTACATAATCGGGCCGACCCGGTGTACGAGGCGTCGATGTACGATCCGGTCGCGAACAGCTTCACACCGATGGCCACCGACCCGATTCCGAGGACGTACCATTCGTCGGCACTGCTGCTGCCGGACGGCCATGTTCTCGCGATCGGGAACAATCCGGGTGACGGTTCCTTCGACATGCGGATCTCAATCTACACGCCACCTTACCTGTTGAACGGGATCCGACCGACGATCACGGCGGCGGCGGCCACGTGGGCCTATGGTTCGACCCAGTCGGTGGGCACGACGTCCAACGTCGTCATCAAGTCCGCGCAGCTGATCCGGCCGGCGGCGGTAACGCACTCGTCGGACCCGAACCAGCGTTCGGTGGACCTCCCCATAACCGTCAACAACGACGGTCAGCTGACAGTGACGCTCACCGCCAACGCAAACATTGCCCCGCCCGGCGATTACATGTTGTTCGTCACCGATGCCAACAACATTCCGTCGGTCGCTCGCTGGGTGCATGTGGGATGAGACGGGCTACCGGAAGGAGCAGAGCCCTCATGGCCGATGAACCGGGAAGACTCGACCGTGTCCTCAGGCGGAGTATGGTCGCGGTGTTCCTCGCCGTCGCGGTGACGGTGGTGGGAAACACCGATACGGGAGTTTCCAGCGCCGCGACACCCAGGCCGGCGGCGGCCACGTCCCCATATGTGGCCACCGCCAGTCCGGGTGCCGGCACGGCCCCTGGCGGCGCCGTATCCGCCAGCCCCGGGGTGACGATCACGGGTTCGCCGGCGCCGGCTCCGGGCTTGTTGCCAACAACGAGCGATCAGCGGGTGACCCCGGTACCGGCGGTCAGGCTTACCAGCGAGTACGTCGATGGGTGTGATCACCACTATGGGCTGCCGACCCAGTGCGTCCCGGTGAACTTCCCACCGGGCACTCATGACCGCTGCCAGTGGCTGCGGCAGCACGGCCTGGGCCCGATACCGGTGAACAAGCGCGATCAACTGAAGCTGGACACGAACGGGGACGGCACGGCCTGCGGGCCCGGGGACGCCTGACATCCATCCCGACAGTGGCCGTGCTGATCCGGCCAACAGATCGGATCAGCACGGCCGGATGGGCCGGGGCCTGACGGCGGGCGGAGCCGATGGCCGATTCAGTCCGGCCCACCATTCCAGGACATGACGACGCGAGACACGGCCATGGGGAGTTCGGTGTCGAAGACAGTGAGAGTGGTCATTATGTGCACGCTGCTCGTGGCCGCGTGCTCGTCAGGTCGTGCTTCGGGCGGCGGCAGCGCCATGACCGGTACGGCAGCGACTGTCGCGGGCACGGTAGCCTCGCCCGCCGCGGGGGCGATCGCCGGGGCGGGCCAGTCCGCCCCCACGCTGCCTGCCGACCCCCAGATCGCTCCCGCGCAGCCGGGCACACCAGGCGACCTCAGCGCGTCGGAGCTGATCGCTCAGCTCAAGGCTTCTGGGCTTCCGGTGACATCGAGCATTGTCTATACGGCTGCGACGGACAGTGACCATCTTTTCGGTCAATCGAGTGGCTACATCTCCAAGGCAGCCTTCGTCGACAGCCGGGTACCCCGCGACGGGCTGCCGGACACGAACCCGGGAAGCGTCTGGCTGGGCGGTTGCGTGGAGGTCTTCCGCACTCCCGCCGACGCTCAGCAGCGACAGCGTTTCCTCATGTCGCAGGCTGTGGACCCGGCGAAGGCCGAGTACATCTACGTGCGCGGTCCCGTCCTTCTCCGCGTCTCGCACGAGCTCGACGTCAGCTATGCGGATGGCTATGGCAAGATCCTGCAACGGACGGGATGACACGGTCGCCGCCATCGCCGGCTCGGTTACTTTGTGGCATTAATTCAGCCTATGGGGCATCCGGTTGATGCCTCCTGAGGGCAGCCCCGTAGGCTGTGCCCACTGATCTCGATCAGACGGGACCTGCTTGTGACCGCAAAGCTTGCTCGTACCGGCCCCGCGACTGTCGGCTTCATGTCACTCGTGACCGCGGCCTTCCTCGGTTTAGCCGGTTGCCAGCCCCCGACGCGGGCCGTCTCCCAGCCAGCCGCGGGTGCGTCGGCGTCATCATCCACTCTACCGGTCGCCCTGGCGTCGGCCGCGGGCAGCAACGGGCGGCCCGGGACCGGCCCGGCGGTCGGTGAGGCGTCTTCGGCGCCACCGGCATCGACAGCGTCGCCGGCCATGCGGGTGACCACGTCCCCGGGGATCCCGCCGAGCCTCGTATCGCCGCCGTCAGCCCCGCTCGCCTCGCCACCCACCGCGAACAGCTCCGGAAAGCTTCTTTTCGGCCTCGGACCGGCTCTGGACAGCGACGCGGCGTCACCCATCGCGGCCGGGCTCGGAATGTTCACCACCTGGTACAACTCGCCCAGCGACCTCGGATTCCTCCGAGATTGGGCGAGCAATCGAATTCCGCAGACCTATGCGTCCGGCCGTTCGATTCATCTCGTGGTCTGGCTTGACGGAACCGGCAAGGTCGGTACCAACCAGACCTCCCATGGCCCGGCCTGTGGCCGCGACTACCCGCTGTCCACAGCTTTTCTCGATGACGCCCGCCAGCTTGCTGATATCTTCAAGGGCGCGGCCGGTGGTCCACCGCTCTATGTCACGCTGTTCACGGAGTTCCAGACCTACGCCTGCCAGACCAACGCCTGGGCGCCGAGCCCGGAGGTGACGAACTACTACCTTGCCCTCAAGGACAAATACCTGGCGGCAATGTCCATCTTCCACTCGGTGGCTCCGAACGCCAAGGTCTCCTTGGGCTGGGGAGGCTGGCAGGCCCGTTACGACGACCCGAGTACGGGCGGCGGCCGGTCGATGTTCCCCTACTTCGCGGACGTGATGCGCCAGTCTGACTTCCAGAGCTTCCAGGCAATGCAGTCGGACTCGAACAGCCAGGACATCCTGGACATGACTCGGATGCTTGGGCAGTACGGTCCCGTCATGGTGGCTCACTTCAAGCCGGACAACGGTTCTCAGAAAACGTGGACCGCCGATCTGAGAACCTTGTTCACCGACGCCTATATTCGGCAGGCGACATCCATGGGCCTGTTCGCACTCAGTTTTATGGACCAGGTGAATCTCGCCGCCGACCCGACCGCGCTCTCGCTGGTGCGGTCCGGGATCGACAAATATGGTGTATTGCCCGCAGCCAGATGACCGCTACGCCTCCCGGCAGCCGATGACAGAAATGACACCCCGTCCCGCGAGCGGTCCTTTCTATGTCCTTCCAAGGCTGCCGGGAGTTTTGGTGCCCACCGGCGACGCGGACGGACAGGATCGCGCGGCCGGTGGCTGACCGGCGGTTCCAGGCTGCCGACCGTGTTAGGGCGTGTTTCGAATCTGTGCTGGCGTGACATTACGCACCAGGGTGAGCAGGCCGGCGGAGCCGGGCATCCAAGCAGTGCCGTAGCGCATCGAAGCCTCGCGCTGTCGCATATATGTCACTCATAACTTCAGGCACAACGGAAGGCCAAACAGAGGCCCCGGTAAGGATGTCTGTGGCGCGGTTCATAGCTTGTAAACAGCATCCGGTTGGCGAATCCGTTTTGATGACGCTAAGTAGTTTTCGCACGTCAGCGCATTACTGACGGTAGTATTGGTCGATTTCGCGACGTGATCATCAGCGATGAAAACCAACCGATACGTGTGGGTAACATCTCGGCTGCCCATGGCCTCGATCAGCTCCTGGTACGTTCGCTGCACACCGGAACGATTTGCACCTTGCACCTTCGGGCCGCCGGTGGCGCGAAAGAGGATGATCGCGCCACCTTTGGCCCACCTTGCACCTTCGGGCCGCCGGTGGCGCGAAAGAGGATGATCGCGCCACCTTTGGCCCACCTTGCACCTTCGGGCCGCGAGCCCATCAGCGGAGTTGATCCGGGGAGCCATATTCGTAGTTCTTGTCCCGACTTCTTACTGAAACCAACCTGTCGGATGCCTGTCAGCCGAGCTGTTTTCGTTCTGATCCGGCTGGGTCGGAAACTTATCGAGGTGGGTACTTCCCGCCTGACCTGATCTCTTCGGCGACAGTATTCGCGGTGGACCGGATCCGCCTGGCGCGGATTTCGGGAGACTGGCCGCCGACACCGAGCATGCTGGTTTTGTGCTGGGTTTTTCCGGCGGGAGTCCCGGGAGCGCGTTTGGGGGCCCGGGTGAAGCCGGTGAACAGCAAAGGAGCGCGACAACAGCTGACCTGCCAGGCCGGGAAATCCCGGTCATGGCATCTGACGTACCCAGTGGACGGTTGCCGCGTCGGCCGCCGTCCCGAACGGGGGGAGACCAGCGGATGAGCATGCCTGACGAGCGCATTTTCGATGCGCAGCTGGTAGACCTGGTGCCGCGGCCACGAGCTTCCTCGGCGGTGCTTTCGAGCATGCGCACCACAGCCGTGACCGGCCACCGACTGGACGAGCAAGTAATGGTGTCGGTGGTAGTGCCGACTCGGAACGAGGCCGCGAATATCGAGGCGCTCCTGCGCCGGCTTGACGCCGCGCTGGCCGATCTGCCCAGCGAGATTATCTTTGTCGACGATTCGGACGATGCCACACCGGAGATCATAAATGCGCTCCGTGGTTCGGTCCGAATACGGGTCCGTATCCATCACCGTCCCGCGCCCTACCGGGTAGGCGGACTTGGCGGAGCTGTTACCGAAGGCATTCGACTATGCCGCGCCGACTATGCTGTGATCATCGATGGTGATCTGCAGCATCCACCGGAGGTGATTCCCGAACTTTTTGCCGCGGCTGGCGCGGGAGATGTCGATGTTGTTATCGGTAGCCGGTACGCCAACGGCGGTAGTGCCCCGGGCTTGGCGAACAGTGGCCGCCGACTTGTGTCATCCGGCGCGAACCTGCTGTCCCGCATACTTTTCCCGCTGCGCCTGCGTGGTGTGTCGGACGTCATGAGCGGGTTCTTCCTCGTCCGCATCGCGGCGCTGGACCTCGACCAGCTCCGTCCGGACGGGTACAAGATCCTGCTTGAGCTGCTGGTCCGGGCCGGTCGGTTGCGGGTCGTCGAGGTCGGTTATGTATTCGGTGAACGTCATGCCGGAACATCGAACGCTTCGGCGTCGGAGGGCGTCCGCTTTATGCGGCTGCTCTTGTCGCTCCGGCTGCCACGGGCGGCACGGTTTGTGCTCGTAGGTGTCTCCGGGATATTGCCGAATGTTTTTGGAACCGCGCTTCTGCACCACGCTGGAATGCATTATCTGCCAGCCGCGGTGATCGCTACACAGGTTGCCATCCTGTGGAACTTCGCCGGTTGTGACCTGTTTGTCTGGGAGCGCGGAAAACAGTCAATGATTCGACGGTACGTGTCGTTCGCCTTGTTGAACAACGTCGATCTCGTCGTCCGTCTGCCGCTGCTCGGAATTTTTGTGGACCGTTGGCATACAAGTATCGGGGTAGCCACTCTCGCTACTTTGGCAATCGTTGTCAGTGTTCGTTACGTGTTGGTCGACCGGATTGTCTACAGCGAGCATAGGCGTACGGCGCGGAGTTTTTTCCGCGGGCCTCGACGGTCGGCAGCCGGCACCGCCGGGGAGGCTTAGGAATGATCCGGCGAAAAATTTCGGTCAGGAGCAACGGAAATGTTTAGGGGAAGACGCCGGAGGTTGGGACACCGGCGTGTCCTGACTGGGCTCCTCGCTATCCTCTCCATCCAGTTCGCTGTGCTAGCCGTCGTCGACCCAGGCACGGCGAAGGCGGTCACCTGCCCGGACACACAATGGGCCGCCGACTACTTCGCCAACATGACGCTGTCCGGGCCGGCAGCGGGTTCGCGTTGTGACCGCGACATCAGTTTTGACTGGGGGGAGACGGGCCCCGGGATCGGTGGCCTCGGCGGGTCCGGCTATTCGGTCCGGTGGAGCCGGACGCTCTATCTGGATTCGGGTGAGTACGGCTTCACCGCGACCGCCGACGACGGAATCCGGGTACTCCTGGACGGCGCCACTGTCATAACCGGGTGGAAGGACCAGGGACCGACCACCTACACCGCGAACCCCTCGGTGACCGCCGGTGAGCACACGATTGTCGTGGAGTACTACCAGAACGCTGGAGGCGCTGTCGCTCAGTTCAGTTACGCACCACCGGTGCCACCCCCACCGACCTGTGCGCCCACCCAGTGGACGGCTTCGTATTTCTCCGGAATCACCCTCACGGGTACCCCGCGCGGGCGGTGCGAGGATGCCATCAGCCATGACTGGGGGAACGGTGCACCGGACGTCCCCGGTATCAATGCGGACAACTTCTCGGTCCGGTGGGTCCGGACCGAGAAGTTTGCGGCCGGGACCGTCACGTTCACCGCCGAAGCTGACGACGGTATTCGGGTCTATGTCGATGACACATTGGTGATCGACCAGTGGCGGGACCAGGGGCCGACCACTTTCACCGCCAGCCCGACGGTCACGGCGGGCGACCATACGGTCAAGGTCGAGTACTTCGAACACGGCGGTGGTGCGGTTGCGCGGGTGTCGTACGCCGCCATGGCTCCGCCTTCGTCGCTGACCTGCCTGTCCACCCAGTGGGCCGCGTCCTACTTCCCCAACAGAATCCTGTCGGGAGCGCCGAAGGCCGAACGCTGTGAGGGCACGCTCAGCCACGATTTCGGTGAGAAGGGGCCGGGGGTGGACGGCATCGGAGCGTACAACTTCTCCGCGCGCTGGAGCCGGACTGACCAGTTCCGAGCTGGGAACAGCACGCTCACGGTGACGGCTGACGATGGCGTGCGCGTCTACGTCGACGGCACGCTTGCCATCAACCAATGGCAGGACCAGGGGCCGACGACCTACACGGCGACCGTGCCCGTCACCGCCGGGAAACACGTGGTCAGCGTCGAGTACTACCAGGGCGGTGGCAGCGGGCTTGTGCGGGCCGGTTACACCGGTGGGGGAGCCGCGGGGGACCTGCCACCACCGCCACCGGGTGGTTGCACGGGCGACTGCCAGGGCTCCTGGCAGACCCTGCCGTACGACTCCCCGGTGCGTTCGGTGCATGCCACCGTGCTGCGTACAGGGAACGTTCTGCTTGTTGCCGGATCTGGTAACAACGGGGCAGCGGCCGCGAAGAACCAGTTCGTCTCCAAGGTCTGGAACCCGTCAACCGGTGAGTTCGCCGATGTTCCCACGCAAGAGGACCTGTTCTGCGTCGGGCACACCCAGCTGGCTGACGGACGAATCCTGCTGGCCGGCGGCACACTCGCGTACCCGACACCCACAACCAACTACAAGGGTCTCGCGAGCAGCTACATCTTTGACCCGGTGGCCGGTACCTATACCAAGACAAATGACACGCCGGGGGGCGGGCACTGGTACCCCTCCCTAGTGAACCTCGGTAACGGTGACGTGTTCGCCACCGGCGGGCTCAACGAGAACGGATCCGGAAACGTCTCGGTCGAGATGTTCGACTCCAAGAAAGGCCAGTGGAAGCCCTTCAACAACGTGCCGCAGACGTATTTCTACTGGGGTCTCTATCCGACCATGGTGCTGATGTCGGACGGCCGGCTCTTCTACGGCGGTACGCACACCTTCGGCAACGCGCTCCCGAACACCTCCGGGTCGGAGATCTACGATGTCGACACTGGAACAATCACCGATGTCCCGGGGCTGCGGGATATCGACTTCCGGGATCAGGGCGCCACGGTTCTGCTGCCGCCGGCGCAGGCCCAGAAGGTTGCGAACTTCGGCGGCGGCAACTCCTACAGTGACCTGGACCCGACGAACCACACGGACATCATCGATCTCAGCAAGGATGATCCACAGTGGACGGCCGGGCCGGACCTGCCGGCGGCCAAGATGTACGTGAGCGCCGTCATTCTGCCCGACGGCAAGGTGTTCGAGACCGGCGGCGCGAAGCACAACTATCCCGAGTTCGCCGTGCACGAGGCGTCCATCTACGACCCAGCGGCCAACGCGTTCACGTCGCTGCCGGCGGACCCGGCCGATCGGATGTACCACTCGGAGGCGTTCCTGCTGCCGGACGGCCGGGTGGCGACGATCGGGAACAATCCGGCTACCGGCGAATTCGATCTGGGTATTTCGATCTACTCCCCTTGGTACATGTCCAGGGATCGCCCGACAATTTCCAACGCTGCCGACCAGTTCGACTACGGGTCGGCGCAGAAGCTGACAGTGAGCGGGAACATCGGTCGCGTCACACTGATCCGCCCAGCGTCGGTGACCCATCAGTCCGACCCGAACCAGCGCAGTGTCGACCTGCCGCTGTCCGGAACAGGCCAGGATGTCAGCGTGACAGTGCCGGACAATCCCAACCTGCTGCCAGCCGGCTATTACATGATGTTCGCCCAGGATATGAACGGGGTACCGTCCGTGGCTAAGTGGGTGCATGTCGGATGACCAGAAAAAGAATTCTGCTCGGCATGACCGCCGTGGCATGCGTCGCCGCTGGGCTGCTCGTCGCCCTGCGGGTGACCGAGCCGAACTCGGCCATGCCGGCCGGCGGACACGTCCGCCAGGTCGCGGTTGAGCATTCCTGGGGCCCAGGTAACCGGGATCTCAGCGGTCGGGTGCAGCCGCATGGAAATGGTCGCCCCTCCCCGGCGACGCTGTGGGTGGACGGGTGTGACCACAATTACGCGGACGCGGCGGGTAATTCCAGTGTCTGCGTCCCGAAGACCGCTCCCGGCGGCCACGCGGTCGACTGTGCCTTTCTGCGAGCGGCCGGATTCGGCCCGCTCAAAGTGATCGGCACGGACAGCAAGCATCTCGCCGGCCCTGGCAATACGGCGCCCCGCGGTACGACCGTCTGCGCCGGGTAACCCCAGAAAGGCTGCGGAATGCCACTGCGATTCGATGTTCCTTCCGGGCGTCGGCGACCCACCCGTCACTGGATCGTGGCCGTGGCATTGTGCTGTCTCGCCGGGTGTGCCGTCTCGTCGACGGGTACGGCCGCACACCCGGCGGACACCGGCTCATCGCCGCCCGCACCGGCGCTGGCGCGATCGTCCGCACGCCCGTCATCCGTCGTTGGGACGGCGGCGGATGGCTGGCATGGCACCGCCGTGCGGGTTTCCCGGCCCCGGCCGTCGTTCACCCTGGCCGACCTCTCCGGCCGGAGCTTCGACTTCGCGAAGGAAACGGCTGGCCGGGCCACACTGCTGTTCTTCGGCTACACGAACTGCCCGGATGTCTGCCCGACGACAATGGCTGACATCGCCGCGGCCAAGCAACTGGTGAGCTCGCCCGTCGGCTCCGCAATAATGGTCGTCTTCGTTACGACCGACCCCGGCCGGGACACCGCGGGAGTACTCCGTCGATGGTTGAACCAGTTTGATCCCACATTCATCGGGCTCACCGGTTCACCAGCACAGCTTGCTGCTGCCCAAAAGGCCGCTGGCGTGCCGCTCGCGAGTGCGCAACAGGTGCCGGGCGGTCAGTACGACGTGGTGCACGCGGCCCAGGTCGCCGGCTACGGTGCCGATAACACCGAGCATGTTCGCTACTTTTCCGATACCACGGTCGCGGATTATGCGGCGGACCTCCCCCGGCTGGTAGCCGTTTCGTGAGAATTCGCCAATCCCGGCCGGAGCGGGCCGTTTACATTGCGTGTCCCGCGGGCCTACTAGACAATTCAGGTAGGAATCTGTGAACTCCATCCATGCGCCTGCTCCAGCACCGTCGCCGCGAGCCCGTTTGGAGAGCCTGCCCGGACGGCTGCGTTTCGCGGTCGGCGGTGGGACGAGCGTGTTCGTCCGCGTCACGGTGCTGGTCGTGTTCGCGTGGTTTCTCGGCGTGGGTGACCGGGCCGCGTACGGGTATTCAGCAGTAGCTTCGGCACTTCTCCTGCGGGGTCTGGGACATGATTTCACCCGGCGTCGCCAAAACGGGAACTGGTTCTGGTCCGTCGCCGCCCGCGGCTCGACCGAGACGGTCGGCTGGCTCATTTTCGTCGAGCTGGCCAGAACCGACCACGGCGCCACGGCCATCGGCCAGGCCAGCATGCGCCACCTGTTTGCCGCCCTGGTGAGCGCGGCGGTGGTGGCCTTCACCTACCCGTTGGTCTGTGACTGGCTTGTCCTCGGATCCACCGCGGACACCCCGCTGTTTCGTTTCTTTCGAGGCTGTCTCGCCTTGTCGACAGTACCGCTAGTCGTGGTGACGGCCAATGCGTTGTATCCGCATCGCGACGGCGTGGTACTCGTCGGCTGGAGCACGGTGTCGCTCGCGATGCTGTTCGTCGCCGGCCTGACCCTGGCCCGAGCGCAGTACAGCTGGCAGCGGCCGGAGCGGGTTGACCACGTGAACCTGGAGGACCGCGCGCCGGCTCGGCACACTTTTTCACTGATCGTGCCCGCGCGGGAGGAGCCCGTCCTCGGGCGCACCCTTGCCCAGGTGCTGGCCGGTTCCTATCCAGCGGATCTTTTCGATCTCGTTGTCGTCGTGTCCGACGATGAGGCCGACCGGGAGACACGTGCGGTGGCGCAGGAGTTTGCCGACAGCCATCCCAACGTGCGGGTGGTGACACCGCGCAGCGCAATGCGCAGCAAGCCGCTCTCACTCGAGGACGCGCGGCGGTACTGCCGCGGTGATCTGATCGGTATCGTAGACGCGGAGTCGTTGATCGCGGACGGTCTGCTCGGTTACGTGAACACGCTGGCCAGCCATCATCCCGAGGTCGGGATTTTCCAGGGCGGTGTCCAGCTGATGAATTTCCGCGGGACGGGCTGGCGACGACCGGAGTCAGCCGGGCTGTTGCGCGCTGTGACCTCGTGGTGCAACAGTGCCACATCATGGTGGCGGGCACGTAACTGCCTTGAGTACTACATCTGGTTCATGTCGAGGCTGCGCTACCAGGCGGTGGCGCGTTTCATTCCGCTCGGTGGCAACACGGTCTTCATCCGGCGCGAGGTCCTCAACCAGTTGGGCGGCTGGGATGTCTCCTGCCTGACCGAGGACTGTGATCTCGGTGTACGAGCCTCGGTGGCAGGCGTCGAGACCATGGTCTTCTATCATCCGGAGCTCACCACCCGCGAAGAGACACCGGAGACACTGGGCAAACTGGTGGTCCAGCGGACCCGGTGGATGATGGGTTTCATCCAGGTGTTCCAAAAAGGCGACTGGCGTCAGCTCCCGGGGCGGCGCCGGCGAGCGCTCGCCGTTGAAATGCTGTTGATGCCATTTTTCCAGGCAGCCGCCGGGCTGGCGTTGCCGACGTCTGTGCTACTCACATTTTTTCTGTCGGCTCCGGTGGGGCTTGTGATTATCTTCTGGCTCCCGCTGCTGGCAATGGTCATGATGACCATGATGGAACAGGCCGCTTTCCGGGAGTTTGCTGATGCATATCAGCTCAAGGTAGGATTTCTCGACAGTGCCCGATTGCTGGTGAGCGCGCCGGTGTATCAGCTGGTCCTGTCC
>NZ_CAKJTR010000065.1:0-2284 GCF_917627355.1 Protofrankia sp. Cj3
GGGGATACGTTAGGTCCACCACACTCCGCAACAAGCGTCTGACCTGGTCAAATAGGCTACAACTGAGCCGGGGACGCCTGAGTGCTGGTCGAAATTTTGACCAACCCGGGCTAGACTTCGAACCATGACGATCGACGCGACGTCCGTTCCACTGTCCGAGGCGAAGACCCACCTGTCCGCCCTGGCTCGTCGTGTGCGCCACCAGCACGAACGGATCACCTTGACCCGCAACGGCGAAGCCGAGGCTGTCATCGTGTCCGTCGACGACCTTGAGGGTCTCGAGATGACGCTGGAGATCCTCAGTGACACCGAGGCCGTCCGAGGGATCACCGACAGCCTCGCGGCCCTTGGCCGTGGCGAGGACGGGGTGGATCTCGCCACCATGCGTGCCGAGGTGGCTCGTCGTCGAGTCACCGGAGCGTGAGCCCGGACGCGGGTTCCGAACCCTACGCGGTCCGTTTCCAGCCCGCCGCGCGACGGGCGTTGGCGGAGCGGCTGCCCGAATCGGTTGCCACCGCCGTCCTTGAGTTCTGCGACGCCGCCTTGGCCACAAGCCCTTACCGCGTTGGCAAGCCGCTGTTCGGCCCGCTCACCGGGTGCCATGGCGCTCGACGCGGTACATACCGCATCGTGTACCACGTCGACGATCGTGCTCGCGTCGTGCACGTTCTCGACGTGGATCGCCGGGCTGATATCTACCGGCCGCGCTGATGACAGTCGATCCCGGACGCTCCCGACAGCGGTTCGCGGGAGGGCGCTGCGCTACCCGGACCGGAACCCCGGCCGCAGCCCGAGGGCGAGGACATTCCGGAAGCCGAAGCAGAATGTCAACGCGACCAGGATGGAGCGGTCCCGGTTCCGTGGACAGCGGGATTGAGGGTGGTCTCAACCGGTCAGTGCACCACCCATGTGTCACCTTGGCCGCTTGATTCCGCCCACTATCGCTCAGCGGTGGTACACGTCCCGACGGTGATCGATATCGACGACGGTCACGACCATGGCCTTGTCATCGATGCGGTAGATGATCCGGTAGGTTCCGCGCCGGGCACTGAACCGGTCATCGAGCGGCGGCATCAGCCGCTTGCCGACCCGATACGGGCCATCGAGAAGTGGGCCGGTGATGAACTCGTAGGCGGCCGTGGCGACCGGTTCCGGCAGGGTCTCGCCGAGCGCGCGGCGGACCGTCGGCGTGGCCCTCAGGGTGTAGGGCCCAGCCGATCCGGTCATGCGGCGCCGCGTCGGCGCCGCATCGTCTCGGCCAGTGCGTCCGCGGTCACCTCTTCGCCGCGTGCGAGCTCCGCGTCGGACTGCGCGAGCCGGCGCATCGTGGCCGGGTCGCTGAGGATCGCGAGCGTCTCCTCAAGCTGCTTCAGGTCCTCGACGGCCACGAGCACGGCCGACGGGTGGCCGTGGACAGTGACGGTCACCCGCTCGTGATGGTCATGTACACGGCCGACGAGTTCGGACAGGTGCGACTTCACCTCACCCAACGGCAACGTCGTCATGACTAGAAGTATGACCAAACCTGTAGGCGATGTCGACCGCGGGCCGGACTTTCGACGGTCGAGCCCACGAGAGCGTCCCGAGGGGTGAGGCCGCAGATCCCGGTCAACGCGCGACCTGGCTCGGGGCTGATGATCGGAAACCACGAGGGATACCCACGGATACCACCGGGAAGATCCCGAGCCCCTGCCAGAGCCGTGTCCCGCCGTACCCACACTTGTACCGATCACGCCGTGGAACGGGCCGCAACAGTACCGAACGACCACCTACGCGCGCCGCGTCCACCGAAACGCCCGGCGAACCGATGTCCCGCCAAGAACTGGCCGAACGGATCAACCACTGGATCTACAACCACGACCAGACAATCACCGAGATCGACGGGAACTACCTCGGCAAACTCGAACGCGGCATCATCCGCTGGCCCCAACATCGCTACCGGCAGGCCCTCCGCGCAATCCTGCGCGCCAACACCGACCAAGACCTGGGATTTCACCGCCCGACGCGGCGACACAAAGTGGACAACCGAGAAACCGTCACCCTTCGAGACAGCAACGAGGAAGAAGAGCCAATGCGGCGACGGACCGTCCTCAGACTAGCTGGAGCGGTAATCGGCGGCGGTTAAGAACCCACACATACCGACCGTCCATCTCACCGTACCGCTCAGTCCGTCGGACAGCGCTTATCTCGATCAGGGAATCTCGCACAAAGATCTAAGTGGTCGGCGCTGGAAGTCCTTCGGGGGTTGTCGGATGCCAGGTGGATGCGTCGCGAGGCGGAGGAG
>NZ_CAKJTR010000065.1:2733-5301 GCF_917627355.1 Protofrankia sp. Cj3
CTAAGCCAGGCGGTAGCCCGTGCCAAGCAGGCCTACCGGTCCTGCCGGTACACAGAACTAATCACTGTCCTTCCCAACGTCCTGTTGTCCGTCGACGTGGTGCACAACGCCGGTCATGACACCGAGGCAGCGCTGGAGTCCTTGCTCGCCCAGGCCTACCACGTGGCCGCGTAACTCATGACCACACGCCGAATAGCCACGTTCAGTCCAGTTGATCGAGGTTATATCGAATCGTCTGGCCACTCGGATGCTCGGAACCGTAGACGGCCTCGGCGATCGCCAACGCCCGCAGCAACAGCGGAAGAGCCTCACCAGCCCGACCCAGGGCCCACAACGTCGACGCCAGGTTGTTCAGCCGGTTGGAGACGGCCGGGTGATCGGGACCGTAAACAACCTCAGCAATCGCCAACGCCCGGTGGAACAGCGTCAGTGCCGCAGCCGGCTGGGCGTGTTCCTGCAGGTAGGTCGCGGTCCGGTCACACAGCCAGGACAGGCCGTCAATCGTGGCATCATCCGCGCCGGTATGCCCCAGCACGGCGATGACATGTGGGAGATAGACCCGCCACACCGGCCAGGCCTCCGGGTTCCGCATGATGTCTTCGGGCAGGATGCCGCGCAGCAGCCGCACCAGAGTCCCGGCCCGCGCCGTGCGCACCGTGGGGCTCATGGCCCGGCGGGTCGCCGCCTGCACCAGCCGGTGCACATCCACCATATCCTGATCACGGCGGGCCAGGCTGTACCCCACCAGCGCGCCGGTCGTCGCCGCCCAGCGCGCCCGGTTACCGGCCGCGTCCTTCAACGGTCCGTCGTCGAACCTGGCCGGCTCCGCGAACAGACCGAGGGGAATCTTCTCCGGGTCGCACAACGCCCACAGCTCCAACAGCTCCACCGCGGCCGGACACTCACCACGCAACCGCTGGAGCGACAACTCCCACAACACCGCGACCGTCATCCCCGGCCGGTCGGTCACCTCCCCCTCATCCAGCATGTCACCGAGCTGACCGGCGAGGAGGTCGGCGTACTCCCCCGGTGGGGTACCGGTCTGATCGAGATATCCCGCGGCCTGCTCCACCGCCAACGGCAGATCCCCCAACAGGGCACAGATCCGATCCGCGACCACCGGATCCATGGCCGGGAACCGGCCAGCCAGCATGGCCATCGCCTCCCCCCGCGGCAGCACCGGCACCGTGACGATCGTCCCCAGCGCGGTCAAACCCCGCCGCCGGGAAGTCACCAGCAGCCGGCCCGCCCCCGGCTACGGCCGCACACCCTTGATCGCACGGATCGCATCGGGGTCGTCGGCGTTGTCGAACACCAGCAGCGACCGGGGCAGACGTGCCCACGCCGCCACCACCACCGCCGGCTCCGTCTCAGCGGATAACCCCACCACCGGGGCCAACCCAGCCAGAAAGCCGCCGATCAGCTCCGGCTGCTCCGCCGGCACCCAGCCCACCCGGTCAAACAACTGTGCATACCGGTGGATGTACTCCACCACCAGCGCGGTCTTCCCCACCCCACCCATCCCCGCCACCGCGGTCACCGCGACCGACCCCGCCGCCGCCAACCGGGCATGCAGCTGATCGAGCAACGCGTCACGGCCGACGAAATGCGCCAACCGAGCCGGCACACCCCCCATCACGGGGAGATCCGGCGGGAAGACCGGAGCTACTCCCACTCCCACCCCCGCACCAACAGCCGGCCCGACAGCAGGTCGAGCACCCGGAAAAACCGGCTCCGCATCCGGCGGGCCAGGTGGAAAGTGCGCGGCTGCCACGACCCGGTCCCGGGCCGTCTCCTGCTCCACCCCGAACAAGTCCACCGCTGCGATCGGCCCCAACAGCCCCGGAGGGTCGCAGTCCTCCACCCGGAACACCACCAGCTTCCGCCCCCGACCGAGTGGATCATTCCGCCAGGCCGCCTGCCACTCCGCGGACGCGAACCTCGACGCCAGATAGTCCGTGGACAGCACCACGGCCATCCGTGTGGACGAGAGCGCCCGGTGCATCTCATCGACAAAATTCGACCCCGGACCGAAGTCCCACGCCTGGATCACCACCCGGTAACCGGTGGCATTCAACGTCCAGGCAATCCACTCCGCCCAGGCGCTGTCCTTCCCCGTATACGACACGAAGAAATCCGGGCTGGTAACCTCGCTGCCCCCACGGTCACCCACCCAGCATGCCACCATCACCCAACACGGCAGAAACCAGCCGATCAGCCACCATCGGCCGTACCCGCCGCACACGTTCAGCGTGCTGATCCCGACACCGGTCCGGGCATCGAGCGGTGAATCTGACAGCAACCGTCGACAGCAACGCCAGCGAAGCCCGACGGATCTTCATGAACATCACAAAAAGACTTTTCATCCGGCAGGAAGCCGGACACGGAGAGCCGGTCGAAACGGTCGGGGCGGGCGACAAGGAGGGTGGCCCAGCAGTCGACGACCGCGGGCTCGGCTGCGCTTGTCTGGGCCTCGGCGGCGACGGCGCGCACCAGCGGCGCGACCACTGACGGCGCCACGTCCAGCGCCCGCGCGATCCGCTTCGAGCGGCTTAGAGGCTCCGGCAA
>NZ_CAKJTR010000065.1:5943-12975 GCF_917627355.1 Protofrankia sp. Cj3
CCCTATTGCCGGAGCCTCTTAACCTTCGCCGCGCAGCCGCGACACCCGTCCAAGGAAGTCGTCATCGCCCATGACCACCGATCGTAGCGACGTTCCCGGGCGGCCCCGCCTCGCTGGCGTTATGGGCAGGAGACCAGAGTGACTACGCTGCGGCGCGGTTTGCCTCGTCGGCGAGTGAGACCGCGAGGAGGCGGGTCAGGGCGGGCGTGTCCTGGGTGTCGAGCATGGTGATGTACCCGGGTCGCTGGGTGACCTGGAGTATGGCGGGAAACCCGAACCTGCGGATGGTTTGGTAGGCGATGATCGCGCGGCCGGTGCGGCCATTGCCGTCGGAGAATGGGTGGATGCGTTCGAAGGCGACGTGTCCGCCGGCTATCGCCTCCAGCAGGGCCTCGTTGTCGAGGTTGGCAGTTTGCCACTCAGCCTGGTCGGCCCACTGGAGCATGAGTTCTGGGACGCGTGCGGGTGGTGCGGGCTGCCAAGAGGCACCGGTGACGATGTTGCTGGAGGTCTTGTACTGGCCGCGGTCGTGGGCCAGGTGGTCCATCAGCGCCGTGTGCAGGTCCCGGACCAGGTCGGTGGTCAGGGGTTCGTCGTCGGCGACAGCCTGCAGGATGCGGGCGAGCGCCTCGTAGTGGTTGGCGACCTCGTACAACTCGCGCACCGGCGTGCCGGCCACGGGCACCCGTTCGTCGACCAGCAGGGTGATTGTGTCGGCCAGGGTGAGGGTGTTGCCCTCAAGCGCCGCGGAGTGGTGCGCCAAGCGCACCAGCACGTCCTCGGCGTAGTCCGGCGATAGGACGCCGGCGCGGGCGACCTCGGCGAGGAACTCCTGTCGGGTCCAGGTCACAGCCGGGTCCGCGCCGCATTGATCAGGGCGATCAGGTCGGGCAGGGGGGTGTCCTCGTACCGGCTCACGGCGCGGGCCTCAAGCACCCCGGCATGGATGGTCACCTCGACCGTATCTCCGGGGCCGACGCCCAGAGCACGCAGTTCGGCTGGGCTGATCGTGATGCCCGCCGAATTCCCGATCGTGACGACTTTCTTTCGCATACGAACAGGGTACGTCGCAGTACGAACCCGCTGTGGTGGCGTCCGCCGCCCGGCGCGTCGACGCCGCCCTGCCTGCGCACGCACGAGCCCAGCGACTGGACGAAGGCGCGCATGGGCGAACGATCTTGCCGCTCTCGGCGGGATCGTCGACCTCCACGGCACCGTCCCCATCGAGGCGGCCAGCTCCTCGGCTACCGGCTCTCTCCGCGCCGGGCTTCCTTGTAGTCCTTGACAAGTTCATCGATCTCGGTCTCGTCGAGCGCCAGCATTTCGTCGAGTCGCGCCGCCACAGACCTCAGCGCGGCGATCTCAGCCGTGAGGTCGGTCCTTGTCGGGATGAAGAACCCCACCGTCCGGCCATGTCGCGTTACCGCGATCGGGTGGTCGGCTGCGATGTAGTCCGCGAGTCCGGCGCGGAACTCACGGATCCCCACCTTCGTCGTGACCATGCGACCCTCCTTGTGTATCTGCGTGTACACAACAGTACGCCGCCTGCCCGGTCTTCGCCATGTCCACGGATGCCGGTGGCCCGGGCGTAGCCTGGCGTTGGGGTGCGCTGGCGGTGACGAGACACGGGAGTCGGCACGACCGAGTTGCACGGCGTGCGAGCAGACGTGCTGTCAGGCGTGGCTCACCATGCCGACCCTGCCCGCAGCGTCATTTGACGGTGCCGCTGGCGGTGGTCTCGCGTTGGGTTGAGGTTCGCGGTCATCGGCGACGCCACCTCCGCGGACGAGCATACGATTTTCCATGATCGAGTCCGTGTGGCCCGTCCCGGCAGGCCACGCTGGTGGCAGCGCCGGACGCGGTGATGCGATGGTGCCCGTGTACGGCTGGTCGCCTACAGGGAGGTTCGAGTCCTGACCGCGGATGGGATATTCGGTTTGTCGGGGGCGGCAGCGTGAGCGCCGTCGGCGATGATCACGGCCACGAGACGGGCCAAAGCGTCCGGAACCGCCAAGCCTCCAGAACGCCTGTTCGATTCGGCAGATGATGTGGATGTCGGCGCGGTCACTGGGCATTGCCCCTGGTCAGAGCCCCGGTAGCGACCGGCCGGACAGTGATTTCAGGGCCAGCAACCAAGATCAATAGATTCGGATGCTGGTACATATGGCCGACCACTTTGCCACCGTGCGAACCCTGGCGAGCGACCTGATCCAGAGCGCCGTCCTGTAGCAGTTCCTGATGATCGGCCAAGCGGCCGGGCGAGTCTCGCCCGAGATCCGCGCGTGCTGGCGCGGACCTACTGGCTGTCTGCCCCTCCTCGGCGCGACGGCGGCCTGAGCACAAGGAGGCATGCGGCCGCGGCCCAGACCGGGACACCGGCCGTTGGCTGGAGGTCCACGAACGCTGGGCCTACGACAATCGCGCCTGCGTCCAGCGCCTGCGCCGGCTGGTATGTCTGTGTACCGACTGCCACACCGCGACCCACTTCGGCCTCGCAATGCTGCGCGGCCGGGACAGCGAGGCGCTGGATCACCTATGTCAGGTCACCGGGCTCACCGAGGCGCAGGCGCACGAGCACGTGGATGCCGCCTTCGAACTCTGGACCCAACGGTCCACCACGACCTGGGCTCTTGACCTCAGCATTCTGGCCGCAGCTGGGATCACTGTCGCGCCGCCACCGCCGCCGTCCGAACGGTCCAAGTCCAGGCCCTGAATTGCCACAAGTGATCAACGCACACCCGCGGAAGCTTCGCCCCGTCTTGTACCGTTTCCGCACGGGTAAGGATCGCGGCACTCCAGGTGATAGCGATGATCTCCTGGTCGGCGGCATACAGCAGGTAGTCGCGCAGGACACGGGAGTAGAGCACGTTCGCGTCGGCGAGAACGATCCGGATCAGGTCGGTCTCGTCGGTGGTGGCGCTCATTCGGTTAGGGCCTGTCTGATGGATATTGGCCGAGGTCGTTCTGCACGGCTGCCAGGTCTGCGAGTGCCTCGCGCCGCCGCGGGCGCTCGGTCTCCAGGAACGCCCGGATCGACGAGACGCGCACGCGGTGGTGCGTGCCGACCTTGCGGTACTCCAGCAGGCCGCGGTCCATGAGCTTGCGGACCTGGGGACGTGACATCCCCAGCAGCACCGCAGCCTCGGTGGGAGCCACCTCGGCGGTGCGGGAGGCCACGACTACCCCCGTCCTCCTCACGGGCCCAGGCCAACAACTCAGCCGCCGGCTGTACCCGCTGACCGGCTCGAACCGGCTTGGTCCGGGCGGGACCAGCAACGCCGGCAGTCGGCCCGACGGTCTCGCGCTTGGCCGCATCCGCCATCACGACGAGCGCCGTGCGGTCCTGCTTGTTGCCGGCGACAAGGCCGGCCAGTGGTCAGCCTGGTACGAAAGAGAGATTCCGCTCGCCGAAGCCCGCTACGCCCTCGACCTCAAGGAACGTGACGCGTGAGCACCGCCCACGGATACGATAGAGACGGCTTCCTCGCCGAGTTCTTCCCCGACGAACACAACCGCCGCGAGGTCGAGGCAGGGGCGGGACGGCTCGTGGCGGAGAACCGCGCACATCGGCTCGCCGAGATGCGTCGACGCTTGGGCCTCAACCGCATGCACGTCCGACAGGAACGTGTCTCCTCGCGTCGCACGGTGGTCAGCGCGCCCACGAACGGCCAGCGTGTCACCATCGTGGGCGTCAGGCCTGCGCCGGAGACCCTCGAGGACGCAGTCTCGTGTCAGTCCTCGCGGGACAAGCGGCGCAAGCGTTCCTCGGAGGCCATCCTGCCCAGTGGAGGTAGAGCCATCAGCGGCACCATCGCCGGTGACAGGCTGCTCGATCTACTCGAGTCCGGCTGGCGGCGAGAGCTCCGGGCCGGTGCCCTCGCCGGACGGCTTGAGGCAGAGCCTGGGCTCGCGCAGGCGGTGGCTACGGCGCTGGGAGCGCAGTCCCGGGTGCTGGGGGCAGGCGGGGTGGCGCGGAGGTGGCCCGCCTGCGTCGTCGTCGGGATCGCCCGCGCCGCGTCCGGGGCCGGCACGACGGCGTTCTGGCCGGCCTGGCACCGGGCCGCGGGGCTGCGGTCACGTGCGCGGTCCGCCCGTGAGTGGGGTGACGCCTTCCTCGCGGCGCTCGGGGTGCTGGGGCTGCCTGGCGCGCCCGCTGTCGAGGTGGCCGTGCTCGCCCACGTGGCCGCACCGGAGGAGCACACCGGTTCCGCGGGCGGCCTCCCCGACGGGGTGGGCCAGGCGCGCCTTGACCCGTTCGGCGGCGGGGTCCTCCTGACGGACGGCGTCTCGGGACAGGCCCGCGCGGCGCTGCCGGAGGAGATCACCGCCGAGGGCGCCACGTTGCTGGCCTTCGACGAGAACGGGACGCTCGTGGACGGGGCACTGCCCGCCGACGCCGTCTGGCTGCTCTGCCCGGCAGGCGCTGAGCTGCGCTCCGACGCGCCGGTCCGGACCCTCGTGACAAGCACGCTCCCGCTGGCCTGGCGTGGCTGGCGCCTCATCCAGGTGGACCTGCGGGAGGCTGGTTGGATCGCCCTCGGTACCGATGCCGATGCCGATGCCGACGCCGATGCGGACGCCGATGCCGATGCCGACGCCAGCCGGCGCCTCGTGCGCGGCCGGACCAGGCCGGTGCTGCGCACGGGTCCGCCGATCCCCGGCGTCACGACCGTCGCCGGCGGGCCTGTCCTCGCCTCGCCCCCCGAGGTCCTGCTCCCGCCCGGTCAGGCCACCTTCCGGGTCGAGGCACGGCGGACGGGCTCCGCGGCCACCCTCGCGAGTGTCACGACGACCGGTGACACGTGGCGACCGGACGTCCTGTGGCGCGGTATGCGGCGGCCGCTGCTCGGCGAGGTCGTGATCTCTGTGGTCCCCGGGCTGCGCCGCACGGTGGTACTCGCGGAGGGCCTGGGCGTCACCGCATACCCGGCCCCTCGGCTTACCAGCCCTCGGGGGCTTCAGCCCGCGGAGGCGGTGATCTCGGCCCCGCCGGGCATGACGGTCTCCCCGGCCGCGGCCGCCTACCAGGAGGAGACGGTGACGCGGGAGGTCACCTGCGTCGCCGGCGCGGTGGTCCAGCGCCTGGCCGTGACCCCGCCGCACCTGCGGCTGCGGATCGATCCCGAGCCGGGCAGCGGCGCCGAGGCGACCGGGTGGCACCACGCGGGCCCGCTGCGCCTCACCCACGACGACCTGTGGCGCGGGGGCCTGCTGCGCATCGACCTGCCGGGCGCCGCCACGCCACCGGCGATCACGCTCATGGCGGGCGGAGAACCCGTCCAGGTCCTGAGGGCGCTGCGCGACGGCCGCTACCCGCTGCGCCGTATCCTGGACACGGCAGCCGTCCACGGCGACACCGAGCTCACCATCACCGTCAGCGAGGGAACCGTCGTGACATTCGCCACCGTGACCGGCGCCGGCCCGGCCGATGATCCGTGGACGGTCACACCGGCCTGACATCGCAGCCCCTCGCGTGGGCCACCCGCGAGGGCCCCTGAACAGCGAGAAACCCCGACACGAGATTCTTCAGTGATGGACGTGATCGCCACCGCCGAGCACCTCAGCCTGACGTACCGCCGCTACCTGCGGTCGCTGCTGCCGGTGCGCGACCCGAAGCTCGCGCGGGCGCTGCGGGACGCGATCGACGCCAGCCCGCTGCTGACCAAGGGGCCGCTGCTCGAGGCGACACCGCCGTACGCGGCGGGCGCCAGCCTGCGGCGGCTGATCGCCGACGGTGTCCTGCCCAGCGGGTTCGCCCGGCTCGGCGGGCCCGCGCTGCCGCTGGACCGGCCGCTGTACGCGCACCAGGAAACGGCGATCCGCAAAGCCGCCGCGGGCCGCAACCTCGTCGTCGCGACCGGGACCGGGTCGGGCAAGACGGAGAGCTTCCTGCTGCCGGTCCTCGCCGAGCTCGTCCGGCAGCGGGACGCCGGGACGCTGGGTCCAGGGGTCCGGGCGCTGCTGCTGTACCCGATGAACGCCCTGGCCAACGACCAGGTGCGCCGGCTGCGGCAGGTGCTCGCGGGCGCACCCGAGATCACGTTCGGCCGGTACACCGGGGAGACACCGGAGCGGCCCGCCGAGGGCGCCTCCCTGTTCGAGGCCCTGAACCCGGGCGAGGCCAGGCTCTCGAACGAGCTGCTCTCCCGAACCGAGATGCGCGACAGCCCGCCGCACCTGTTGCTGACCAACTACGCGATGCTGGAGTACCTGCTGCTGCGCCCCGCGGACATGGACCTGTTCGAGGGGCCGCACGGCGGGCACTGGCGCTTCGTCGTGCTGGACGAGGCGCACGTCTACGACGGGGCGAAGGCCGAGGAAGTCGGCATGCTGTTACGCCGGCTCAAGCAGAAGGTCTTCTCCCGGAAAAAGGACTCCGCCCGCCCGCTGCAGGCCATCGCGACGTCCGCCACCGTCGGCAACAGCCCGGCGGCCGTCATGGAGTTCGCCGCGAAGCTGTTCGACGCCCCGTTCGAGTGGAGTCCGGGCAACCCGACCCGCCAGGACCTCGTCCAGGCTACCCGGGTGGCGGTGCCGGACGGCCCGGTCCAGGACGCCCCCGACCTCGGGCCGGCCGACGCCGCCGGCCTCGGCCGGGTCCGCGCGCTGCTCGCCGACGGGCCGCGCCTGTTCACCGACCTGGCCGAGGCCGCGGGGATCTCCGGGGCCCGGCTGGCGGAACTGGTCGCGCTCGGCACGGCGGCCCGGGACGCCTCGGGCGCGCCGATGCTGTCCGCGCGCTACCACCTGTTCGCCCGCGCCACCGAGGGCGCGTTCACCTGCCTCGCGGGTGACGCCGGGAGCACGGGCGGGCCGCACGTGGCACTGGCCCGGCGCGAGGTCTGCCCCGACTGCTCGGCCGCGGTGTTCGAGTTCGGGTGCTGCAAGCGGTGCGGCGCCGTGCACCTCACCGGCGTCATCCAGAAGGAGAGATCCGGGGAGTACTTCACCTCCCGGGTCGCGCGTGGCGACCGACGCGCATGGCTCGTCCTCGGTGACCCGCCGCGGCCGCAGGACGCGGCGCGGCCCGAG
>NZ_CAKJTR010000065.1:13340-26376 GCF_917627355.1 Protofrankia sp. Cj3
ACGCGGCGCAAGGGGCCGACGAGGACGACGCCGCGTTCGAGGAGACCGCCGAGCAGGACGCCAAGGACGCGAAGAGCGCTCTGCTGTGCGGCAGGTGCGGCGCGCTGCACGCGCCCACCGCGACAGGCGCCGTCGCCCCGTGCGGATGTTCCGCCGCGTACCTGCGTACGGTGCGCCGGCTGCCTGGCCGGTCCGGGACGCCGCGTGGCTGCCTGTCGTGCGGCGCGCGCGGCACTGGCATGATCCGGCTGTTCGAGAGCGGCAACGAGGCCTCCGCCGCCGTCCTCGCGACAGCTCTCTACCAGGCGCTGCCTGCCGACGACGAGTTCGCCGGGCGGCCGGGAGGCGGCCGCAAGCTGCTGGCGTTCAGCGACAGCAGGCAGGCGGCCGCGTTCTTCGCGCCGTATCTCGAATCCAGCCACGCGCTGGTACAGCAGCGCCGCCTGATCCTCGACGGGCTGGCCCGGGCTACCGCGGCCGACCCCTCGTGCTCAGTGGACGACCTGATCGAGGCGGTGGCCGCCGAGGCCGGCGCCGCCGGGGTGTTCGGGCGCCGCGAGTCCCGGCAGGCACGCCGGCGGGAGACCGCCCGCTGGGTGGCGCGCGAGCTGATCGCCCTCGACGAGCGGCAGTCGTTGGAAGGTCTCGGCCTGCTGCGTGTCGCCTTGGACGTCGACCCGGCGTGGCGGGCGCCGGCCCCGCTGCTCGCGCTCGGCCTCACCGCCGACGAGTGCTGGCTGCTGCTCGGCGAGCTCGCGCGGACGCTGCGGTTGCAGGGCGCGCTGTCGATGCCGGCGGAGGTCGACCCAGCGGACGAGATGTTCGACCCGCGCCGGGGACCGATCTACGTCCGCGTCGACGGTGCCGAGGCAAAGCTCAAAGTGCTCAGCTGGCTGCCGACCCGCGGCGTCAACAGGCGCCTGGACTACCTTCGCCGCCTGCTCGGCACGGGCGGCGCCGACCCGCGGGAGACGTTGGCCGGCTGCTGGCGGGCGCTGACCGCCGTCCGGGACGGGTGGCTCGCCGGAACGGCGCTGCCGAAGATCGGCCAGGTCTACCGGGTCGACCACACCTGGCTGACGCTCGCGCCGGGCGGGGCAGCGGAGCTGTACCAGTGCGACGTGTGCCGTCGGCGGGTCTCCGCGTCCGTGCGCGGCGTCTGCCCGACCCTGCGCTGCGCCGGCCGGCTGGCGCCGGTGACCGCCGCCACCGACAATGACGACGAGCACTACCGGGCGCTCTACCAGCGCACCGCGCCGGTCTCCCTGACCGCCCGCGAGCACACCGCCCAGTGGACCGGGCTGGAGGCAGCCGACATCCAGCAGCGTTTCCTGGCCGGGGAGGTGAACGTGCTGTCCTGCTCCACGACCTTTGAGCTCGGCGTGGACGTGGGCGCGCTGAACGCCGTGCTGCTGCGCAACATGCCGCCCACCACGGCGAGCTACATCCAGCGGGCCGGACGGGCGGGCCGCCGCGCGGGCTCACCGGCCCTCGTGCTGACCTACGCGCAGCGCCGCTCCCACGACCTGTCCCGCTACGCCGCGCCCGAGACGATGCTGACCGGCCAGGTCCGCGCCCCCTACGTGCCGCTCGGCAACCCGAGGATCGACCGGCGCCACGCGCACTCGGTGGCGCTCGCGGCGTTCTTCCGCGACGCGAAGGAGAACACCGGCCAGGAGTGGAAGAACGCGGGTGCCTTCTTCCTCGGCGAGCGGGGCGGGGCTCCCGGCCGGCCGGGCCCGCCCGCCGCTCCGTCACAGCTGGTCCGCAGCTTCCTGACGCCGGTACCGGACGATGTCGACGCCGCGCTGCGGGCGGTCCTGCCCACGTCCGTCCAGGAACAGCTCGGCCTCGACTCCGGCGCCTGGGTGGACGAGCTTGACGCGCTGCTGGCGGCGGTCCGCGCCGAGCTCGCCCAGGACGTCGCCCTGTTCGAGGAGCGGCGCAAGGAGGCGTTCGAGTCTCGGCGCAGCGACATGGCCGCCCGGTTCGAGCGGTCCATCAACACGATCACCCGGCGGTCGCTGATCGGGTTCCTCGCCAACCGCAACATCCTGCCCAAGTACGGGTTCCCGGTCGACACCGTCGAGCTGCGTACGGCGCACTGCGACTCCCAGGTCGGGGCGCGCCTCGAACTGACCCGCGACCTGGCGATGGCGATCCACGAGTACGCGCCCGGCTCCGAACTGGTCGCCGGCGGTGTGCTGTGGCGCAGCGCCGGGATCTACCGGCTGCCCGGCCGGGAGCTCATCACCCGCTCTTACACGGTCTGCCGCGGCTGCCAGCACTACCGCGAGGGCGGCGACGACCTCGAACCGGCGTGCACCGCCTGCGGGCGGCCGGCCGACGGGCCGGTGCGGGAATACTGCGTGCCCGAGTTCGGCTTCGTGGCCGACCCACGCACCGCGAGGCCAGGCACTGCCCCGCCGCTGCGCGTCTGGAACGGCGGCGTCCACGTGGTGTCCCTCGGCGCGGAGCTCAGCGAGAGCCGCTGGCGGTCGGCGGACGGCGCGATGGCCTGGTGTCACAGCGGCACCCGGGGCCGGCTCGTGTCGCTGTCCGAAGGGCCGGGCGGCGCGGGCTTCCTGCTCTGCGACTGGTGCGGCTGGGGCGGCGCCAACCACGGCCGTGCGCCCAAGTCGCACCTCAACCCGCTGCGCGGCAAGCCGTGCACAGGCCTGCTGCGCTGGCGGTCGCTGGCGCACACCTACGAGACCGACATTGTGCGCGTCCAGGTCGACGCGCCCGGTCTGGGCGCTACCGGCTCCGGCGCCGACGAGCGGGCGCGGTGGCACTCGCTGCTCTACGCGCTGCTGGAAGGCTGCGCCGAGGGCCTGGAGATCAGCCGGGGCGACATCGACGGCGTCGTGCACGCAGGTGCTGACCAGCGCAGTGGTCTGGTGCTGTTCGACACCGTCCCCGGCGGGGCGGGCAGCGCGGCGCGTATCGCCGGGTCGCTGGATATCGTCGTCGACTCCGCGCTGCGACGGGTAAGCGCGTGCGACTGCGGCCTCGAGACATCCTGTTATGGCTGCCTACGGACCGTCGGCAACGAGCGCTACCATGAGGATTTGTCGCGCGGCGTAGCCCTGACCATTCTCCGGTCGTTGTCCGGACTGCGCGTCGACGATGACCGAGATGACTGAGCAGCATACCGAGCACCGTCTGTGAGCCATTCCGACCGCGTATTTGCTGGGATACCGAAGCCATGACAACGACAAGCGCCCAGGACCCACCGGGCACGCCGGGTGGCGCTTTCGGTATCGCGGCGTTCACCGCCGACGACCGCCTGCGCCTGTTCCACTTCGCCGCCACCGAGAAGCGCCACGAATACCTGTGGCTGCTGCGTGCCCTCGACCGGGCACGCGCCGACTATCAGGTGCTGGTGCACGTGGCCGATGCCCAGGCCGCGCTCGACGCCCTGGCCGAGGAGCGCCCGGACGCGCGGGTGCCCGACGTCCAGTCCCTGCTGGACTCGCTCGCCGACTGGAAGGTCCTCGACCGTTCCTATGACGGCACCCGGGCCGCGAACCTGGCCGAGTACCGCAACCGGCACTACGTCTACCAGTTCACCCAGGCGGGCTACCGCGCCTACCGGGCGGTGGAGGACGTGCTGTCCGCCAGCCTGGAGGACGCGCAGCTGTCGCGGCTGGTCTTCCCCGACATCCTGGCGGACCTGCGGGCGCTCGCCGAGGCGGTGCGCGAGGGCGACGCGCCGGAGGTGTACCGCAAGCTGTCCCGCCTCGACGGCGTCCTCGCGGACATGGCGCAGCGCGCCGCCCGGTTCTACCTGATGCTCGGCGACCTGTCGCGGACGAACGACACGCGCCCCGAGGTCTTCCTCGCGCACAAGGACGCCCTGCTCGCCCATATGCGCGAGTTCCATTCCGAGCTCAGCAGGTACGCGCCGCTGCTCGCCGACGCGGTCGAGGCAGTGGGCGCCGAGGGAGCGGACCGGGTCGCGGCGCTCGCCGCCGAGGCCGATGACTCCCTCTTCCGCTCCCGCGACCGGACCGCGGAGTGGCGACGGCGCTGGGCCGGCCTTGTCCAGTGGTTCGGTACCTCCCCGGGGGCAGCGCAGCGGGCCAGCGAGGCGGACCGGCTGCAGGACGCGACGATCACCGCCATCGCCAACGTCACCGCCTTGCTGCGGCGGGTGACGGAGTCGAGGAGGGGCGGCGTCAGCCGCGAGAGCCAGCTGCGCCACCTCGCGCAGTGGTTCACCAGCCTGCCCGCCGACACCGACGCGCACGCGCTGTACCAGGCGGTCTTCGGTCTCGGCGGGCCGCGGCACGTCGCAGCCGGCTACGAGGACCCCGAGCTGATCCCCAGCAGACAGTCCTGGTGGGAGGCCGAGCCGGTGGCGCTCTCACGCACCCTCGTGCGGGTCGGCCGCAGAACCGGGCTGCGGGGCCCCGGCCGGCTCCAGCGCGACGAGGCTGCGAAGGAGTGGCTGCGCGCCGAGCAGCTCAAGGCCACCACGCAGCGCCGTTCCGCGATGGGGCAGCTCGCCGGCAACGGCGTCCACGACCGCGTCCTCGACGAGGCGGAGACCGAGGCCCTGCTCAGCCTGCTCAGTATCGCCCTGGTCGCCCGGGTGCCGGTCAGCCGGACCGTAGACCCCGGCCCGGTCGCCGCCGGCTCCTCCGACGGTGTGCGCCTCACGCTGCGCCCCGCGCCAGGCGTCACGACCGTGCGGACGGTCCGCGGCAGGCTGCACCTCGACAGGCTGGCGATCGAGATCAGGAGCGCTGGCTCGGGGCTGGTCGCGCCCGCGCCCGCGGCGGCGGCGGTCTCGGCGTGAGGGTCGCGGAGAAGGTCAGCGCCTTAGATCTCGACGAGTACCAGCAGGCCGCCCGTCAGGTGCTGCGCCATCCGCTCATCACGGCGTCCTACCCGGACAGAGCCACCCTTCCGCTGGTCCGCAAGTGGGCATCGCAGCTGCGCGTGGACCTCGCCGAGACGCTCGGGTACACCCTGGTCAGCAACGGCGACACGGTCCGGCTGCGCCGCGTCCAGGACACCCTCGACGCGACCCGCCCGGCGTACACCCGGGCGAGGAAGCCCTTCGACCGCCGCCGCTACGCCTACCTCGTGCTCGCCCTGTCGGTGCTGGGCCGCGCCGGCACCCAGATCGCCCTGTCCGAACTCGCCGACGCGGTGGCCGCCGAGGCCGGCCGTGTCGACGGCCTCGGCATGGACACCGAGCGGAAGGCCGACCGGGACGCCTTCGTGGACGCGGTCGCGTGGCTCGAGACGCGGGGCGCGCTGCGGATGGCCGACGGCAGCGCCGTGGACTGGGTCAACGACCCCGAACACGCCGAGGCGCTCTACGACATCGACCGGGAGATCACCGGGGCGGTCTACGCCCCGAGCCGTGTCCTGCAGCACCTGAACTCGGTGACCGACCTGCTCGGCGACGCCGCGAGCGCGGGCCCGGAGCAGGGCATCAACGCCGAGCGCCGCCGCACCGGCCGCCGGGCCCGCCGCCTTGCCCTGGAACAGCCCGTCGTCTACTACGCGGACGTCGACGAGGGCCTGCGCGGCCAGTTGCGGGCCCCTGCCCTCGCCGAGGACCTGGAACGCCTCACCGGGCTGCCGCTGGAACGCCGCGCCGAGGGAGTCGCCCTGATCAACACGGGCGGCCGGCTCACCGACGTCACGTTCCCCGGCACCGGCACGGTCGCCCAAGCGGCGCTGCTGCTGTGCGCCCGGATCGCCGGCTACCTGGCGTCCAGCCGGCACCGCGTCGAGTTGCTGCCCGCCGCCACGGCGGCCGAGCGGCTCGCCGACGCTTCCGCCCGCATCGACGCGGCACTGCCCGCGCGCTCCGGTGTCACCGCCCTGCTCGCGGACGCCGGCCACGCCGCAGCCACCGACAGCGCCACAGCCACTGACAGCGCCGGGCGGCCCAGTGCCGCGGCGCCGCCCGGTGACGCCCTGCCTTCTGGTGACGCCATGCCTTCTGGTGACGTCGCGGCCGAGGCGACGAAGGCAGCCGGTCGCGAGGCCACCTATCCGTTCCTCAGCGACTCCTGGCTGCGGGCGGAGCTCACGAAACTGGTCAAGGAGTTCGGCCGCGGCATGTCCGAACGCCAGATCGCCGACCCGGCCAGTCTCCTCGACGACGTCCTGCACCTGCTCGCCAGCGTGGGCTTCGTGGCCCGTACCGACGGCGGCGTCCTCATCCTGCCCCTGCTCGCCCGCTACCGGGGCGTCACCGCCCAGCTCAAGGAAACGATCAAGTGACCAGGTACGAGCCCACTCGGGCCGGCATCATCAACATGTGGGACTACCGGGACGAGGAGTTCTCGTTCGCCCGCGGCTGGCTGATCCTGCGCGGGCCGAACGGGTCCGGCAAGACCAAGGCCCTCGAAGTCCTCTTCCCCTTTGTCCTCGACGGCCGGATCGACCCCAAGCGGCTCAACCCGTTCGCCGCCGGGGACCGGACGATGAAGTCCAACCTGCTGTACCGGGGCGCGGACAACGCGGTCGGCTACGTCTGGCTCGAGTTCCGCCACCGGGACACAAGGCAGGCGGTGACCGTCGGCATCGGGCTGCACGCCCAGCGGCACCGGGACACGCCGGTGCGCTGGCACTTCGTCGCCGATGGCCGGGTCGGCGAGGACTTCTCGCTGCTCACCGACGACGACCGGCCGATGACGCGCAAGCAGCTCGCCGAGGAGATCGGCGACGCGAACATCCACGCCTCGGCGACGGACTACCGGGCCGCGATCGACACCCGGCTGTTCGGCCTCGGCGCCGAGCGCTACGAGCAGCTGGTCACCCTGATCCTCACGCTGCGCAGGCCGCAGCTCGCCAAGAACCTCGACCCGGTCAGGCTGTCGGACACGCTGACCGACGGCCTGCGGCCCGTGGACGACGACCTCATCAACGAGGCGGCGCGCAGCTTCGACGACATGGAGACGGTCACCCGCACGCTGGAGGGCCTGGTGGCCGCCGACGAGGCGACCGCCGCGTTCCTCGCCAGCTACACGACCTACCTGCGCACCCACGCCCGCGCCGCCGCTGGCGCGCTGACCCGCCGACGCGAGGCGACGCAGGCCCAGCGTGCCGCGACCGTGGCGTACGAGGAGGCCGAGCGGGCCGCGCGGGACGGGCAGCGGGCCGCCGAGAACCACCGCGAGCAGGCCGAGACGGCCGTCGCCGGGCTGCGCGGCAGGATCGAGCAGCTCAGGGCGAGCAACGCCTACCAGGCGGTCGAGCAGATGGGCGACTTGGACCGCCTGGTCCGCACCTGCCTGCAGACCGCCAACGAGACAAGGGCCGAGTTGGACCGCCGCCAAGCGGCAGCCGCCCGCGCGCGGTCCGAGGCCGAGCGCGCGGGCGCCGAGCTCGCCGACCTCTCCGCGGCGGCGGCCCGCACCGCGGCGGAGCTCCTCGACCATGCGGCGCGGGCGGGGATCGACTGGCAGGCCGCCGACGCCGAGGCGGCTGGCGTGGTACGGCGGGCCAGCGCCCGCGCTGCCGTCCGCCTCGAGAACGTCCGGGCCGTCCGCGCGCCCGACGCTGAGCACCGCAAGGCCGAGCAGTCCCGTGACCTCGCCCGGATCGCCCTTGACCGCGCCACGCAGGCCCTCACCGACGCCGAGCAGGCCGAGCAGGCCGCCGACGGCGCGGTCGCCAGCGCCGTCGAGGCCGCCGGGCAAGCCCTGGCCGCCTGGTCGTCCCGGCACTCCGGACTGTTGCCCACGCACGGCTGGGCGGACCTCACCGAGGCGCTGGGCGACGCGCTGGCCCAGTTCGGCGAGCCGGACGCGGCGCTGCCGGAGAGCACGTACAACGCCGGGACCGCCCCGGCGGAACACCAGGTCCGCGACGAGCAGGCGGCCCTGCGCGCCCGGCACACCGCCCTCGTCACGGAGCGGAAGGCCGTGACCGCCGAGCGGGCCGCCATCGCCGCCGAGCGGGATGACGCCCCACCGCGACGTCCCGGACGTCCCGGACGGGCCGCGGACCGCATGGATGTCGCCGGCGCCCCGCTGTGGCGCCTGGTCCGCTTCGCGCCCGGCGTCGACGACACGCGGGCGGCGGCGATCGAGGCGGCCCTCGAGGCCAGCGGCATGCTCGACGCCTGGGTGTCGCCGGACGGCCACGCCGGCCTCCTGGCCGCGCCCGGCTATGACGGGTACCTGGTCCCCGGGACAGCCGTCACCGGGCCGAACCTCACCGACGTGCTGGAACCCGAGGACGACACACCCATGCCGCGGGGACTGGTCACCGCCATCCTGGCGTCGGTCGCGCTCGACGGGAGCCTGTTCTCCAGCGCCGCCGTGACCGGCAGCGACGGGCGCTACTCGCAGGGCATCATCGCCGGGCGGCACCACAAGGAGCACGCCGAGTACATCGGCGCGACCGCCCGTGCCCACCGCCGCGCCGCGCGGATCACCGAGTGCGACGCGAGGATCGCCACGCTGACCGCCGAAATCGCCGGCCTCGACAAGCGGGCACAAGCGCTCGCCGACACCCTGGCCGCGTTCGGTGACGCCCGCACGGACCTGCCCACGACCGGTCAGATCGCCGGCGCCCAGCGGGAACACAACCGGGCCGCCGGGCACCTGCGCAGTGCCCGGCACGCCGCTGAGCAGGCTCGGGTGAGCTTCGACGAGTCCGTCGCCGCCGTCACCGTGACTGAGCGCGCCCTGCGCCGGGCCGCTGCCGACAACGTGCTCACCCCCGAGAGCGCCGACCGGGTCGAGGACGCGACCCGCCGTTTCGAGGCAGCCGCCCGCGACCTCGAAGCCAGGTACCGGGAACGCGGGCGGCAGGCCGACGCCGTCGCCGACGCCCGCGACCGCGTCGAACACGCCGCTGCGGAGGAACAGGCGGCCGCCGGCACGCACCGCTCCGCGTACCGCCGCCATGCCGAGGAGAACGCGAAGCTGCAGGCGCTGCGGGAGTCTGTCGGCGCCGAGGCCCAGGAGGTGCTGGCGCGGATCTCGGCGGCCGAGTCCGGGCTGGCCGCCGCGCAGGACGAGGAAAAGGCCGCCCGCGGGGCCGAGATGGAGGCGATCCGGCTGGCGTCCGCCGCCAGCGAGCGGGTCGCCTCGGGCCGGGCGGCGCTGCGCGTCGCGCTGGACGAGGAGCTCACCACCGCCCGGAGGCTGGCTCCGTTCGCGGCCAGGGAGCTGCTCGACGTGCTGGCGTGCCCGCCGGGGCTGCGGTGGCCCGCGAGCGAGGAGGAGTGGACACGCGGCGAGACCCCGCCGGCAGCGCTCGCGATCCATGACGCCATCCTCACGGCCACCCGTGGCATGTCCGCGACCGAGACGTCGCAGAAGGCGTCGACCACCCGGCTGACCCGGGCGCTCGAGGAGCTACAGGCACAGCTCGCCGCGGCCGGTCAGGACTACCACCCCGCGTGGGACAGCCCGGACGGTGTGATCGTCGTGCGGATCGCTGACGAGCAGGGGCCGCTGCCCGCCGCGGCGTTCGCCAACCGGATCTCCGCCGCGCGCCGTGACCAGCACCTGCTGCTGTCCGACAGCGAGCAGCGGATCCTCGAGGACGCGCTGCTGACCCGGCTGGCACAGCAGATCCACGACCGCACCGTCGACGCGCGCGACCTGATCCGGGCGATGAACAGGGAGATGCGCGAGCGGCGGATGTCGTCGGGCAAGAAGGTCGGCGTGAGCTGGCAGATGTCCGATGCCCTCGACGCCGAGCAGCGGGCGGTCGTGAGCCTGCTCGACACGGAATCCTCCCGCCTGGCGCCGGATTCGCTCGCCCGGATGCGGGCGCACTTCGCCGATCGGATCAAGACCGAGCGGGCGCGCCACCGGGACCAGCCCTACCGCGAGCTCCTCGCCTCCGTGCTGGACTACCGGCGCTGGCGGCAGTTCTCGTTCCGTCTGGTGGGCCCCGAGGGCGAGGAGGAGACGCTTACCCGGGCCAGGCACAGCAGGCTGTCCGGCGGCGAGCAGTCGGTGTCGCTGCATCTGCCGCTGTTTGCGGCGGCGCATGCGACCCTGAACACGGCGCGCCCGGACGCGCCCCGCCTGCTCGCTCTCGACGAGGCGTTCGCCGGGGTGGACGACACCGGCCGCGCCGAGCTCATGTCCCTGGCGGCGCAGTTCGACCTCGACCTGTTCATGACCGGCTACGACCTGTGGGCGACCTCGGCCGTGGTCCGCGCCGCCGCGCACTACGACCTCGCGCACTCCCCCGTCCAGCACACGGTCAGCGCCCTGCTGCTGGTGTGGGATGGCAGTGAGCTGATCGCCGACGAGACCGGCACCCTTACCGCTCTCCTGGGCTCCCCGGGCACGCGGCGCGCGGCCACCTCGCCCCACCTCCTCCTGGCACCCCAGGTGTGACCGCCCGCAGATGATCGCATCGTCGGGAAGCGGCCGGTCCGGCCTCGCGAACAACTCGGCCCCCGCGTCGTGTTCGGGCCCAGGGCGCGCGGGCGTCGGTCACCCGTTGAGGAGGGTGATGCAGCGCCCGGCCGGGCTGGTCACGGTGGTGATCGCGGTGCGTTCGTCAATGGGAGGCGCGTTCGTGCGCTGGTCGAAGATCACAAGGGTGCCGATCGGCAACTGGAGCCGGTCGAGGTAGCGGTCCAGCTGCAAGAGCCCGGCCTTGAGCGGGTTGGATCTGCCGGTGCGCCAGGCCTTGATCTCAAAACCCTCGCGCTGGACCTGCCGCGGTCCCCCGCGGGGTGCGTAGGGCCAGCGGAGATGAAGGTCGATGCGGCCGGAGCCGAGCGCGTATTCGCGTTCGACCTGGCCGGTACCGTTGACGGCGCGCTGGAGGTAGCCCATGAGAATGAGCTGGGGCGCGGCCTCGTCGTAGTAGCCGCGGCTGGTGAGGAACTCGCCGTTCTCGATCCACCAGACCGCGAAGTCGGCGAGGACTCGCGGAAGATCGAAACTGCCGTCCGGGCGGACGAAGGTGCGGGGATCGGTGGTGATGCTCTCCTGCACGGAGGACGACAGGACGCGGACGATGACCTCGCGGTAGATCGGATTCGCGGCCCGTACGGGTGGGTCGGGCGCGATGAGGCCGAGATCGCGGACATAGCTGACGTCGTCGTCGTACGGGTCGAGGACGAGCGGGTCCCCGGCGATCAACGGAGCGATGATCTCACGGACACGGGGCTCGGCCAGCTTGGAGGCCAGCGAGTCCAGGTGGGTGGCGCGCGCAAGGACGAGCCGTTCCTTCGCGGCCTCGAGATGCTCACGTGTGATCGTCTCTGTGGCGGGCACGGCCATCTCCTCGACGACCTCGCGGGCCAGCGCGTTGACCAGCCACGGCTGGCCGCCCGTGAGCTCGTAGGCGTGCTCGACCGCGCCCGGCGCGAACGGCTGGCCGGTGGCGGCGGTGTGCTGACCGTAGAGCTCCGCCACCTCGTCCGCGGTGAAGTCGCCCAGCCTAAGTGACTTGAGTTTGATGTTGAACGGGCTCGACGTGCCCAGCCGCGACGGGTCACCACCGGCCGCCGCCCCGGGGACCCGCGGAATCGCGAAGCGATTTCGGGGGTGGCAGTCACGGACATCGCGGAGACCACACAGCACGACCGACGCTGGGAAGGGCGCTGTGGAGCGGGCGTTGTAGCCGTCCCGCACCTGGCTGAGCACGCTGATCAGCGACTGGCCCTGAAGGGCGTCGATCTCGTCGAAGAACAGGACGAGCGGACGTGGGCAGATCCGGGCCCAGGCTCCGAGCGCCTCGACGATCAGGGTGCCGTCGGAGGTCTCCGGCCACGGCGCCGGCCGCAGCTCCGCAGGCAGGGTGTCCTCGGCGCTGGAGCGGAGCCGGTCGAGAATCGCCCGGGACGCGGCGCGGATGTCGTCTCCCCAGGCGCGCCCGGTCTCGCAGGAGACGTGCACCGCGGCGTACTGGCCCCGCGTGGTCAGGTCGGCCGCGAGTGCGCGGAGCGCCGTCGTCTTCCCCGTCTGGCGGGGCGCGTGGACGACGAAGTAGGCCTTGAGATCCACCAACCCGGGTGCCTCCGGGAGGCGAGACAGCGCCGGAATCATGTAATGCTCCGCGCGGATGCACGGCCCAGCCGTGTTGAACCGACGACTCACCAGTCCTCCTCCCCGCCCGACTCGTGACTTCACTACCAGCCTACCCGCGATCGACGATCTATCTGTACGATGAGCGACTTCTCCCTGACTCGTCGCGATCGCGCGGACGGACCGAGCGCACATCGACAGCTGCGGAGGGGCGCGCCGCCTTTGTCACCCAGCTCGGCCGTGCCGTCCGACAGCTACATCAGCAGCGTCGAATCGCTGGCAATGCAGGTAAAATGCCTGCATGACTGCGATCACAATCCGCGATGTCCCAGACCTGACCCTGGAGGCGCTGAAGCTCAAGGCGGCACAGACGGGCCGTAGCCTGCAGGCCTACCTGCTCGACCTCGTCACCCGCGACGCCCGGACACCGACCCTGGCCGAGATGATGGCCCGCCTCGACCGCGAGACACACACCGATCTCGCGACCTCCGACATCCTCGCCGCGATCGACAAAGGCAGACAACGCGGATGACCGCCCCGGAAGCCGTCATCGACTGCTCGGCTCTGATCCGCACACTGACCGATCATGGCCCGACCGGCCAGGCAGTCCGCCACCGCCTCGCCGGCCTGACTACATTGGCCGCACCCGGCCTGCTCGACTACGAACTCCTCTCGGCCCTGTTCGGGATGGTCCGCGGCCGGAAGCTGTCCGCACCGGAGGCGGAGAAGGCCATCGGCGACTACCAGCGCCTGCCCTTCGTACGGCACGAGACACTGATCCTCTGGGAACGCGTCCGCGACCTGCACCACAACCTCAGCGCCTACGACGCCCAGTACGTTGCCCTCGCAGAGGCCCTGGGACTCCCACTGATCACCAGCGACGCCCGCCTCGACCGTGGCGCCGCCGCCACCTGCTCCATCGAAGTCTTCGCATAGACCGACACAACCGGACGCCGGGACCGGCGCCACTGGCGGCCGGGCCGCCGCGAGGCGGGTCTTCACCTGCGCGCAAACGGCTCGGTCAGATACGGGATGACAGTCATGTCCGCCATGAC
>NZ_CAKJTR010000066.1:0-4544 GCF_917627355.1 Protofrankia sp. Cj3
CTCCACCACACGCTGAACAGGCTGGCAGATGATCTCCGCGCCGGTGAGCCCAAGGGTCGCGGCGTTCGCGCGCAGCGTGTGGGTAACAGCGGGCTCCTGATCAACGAGCAGGGCGTGCGACGCCCCCCTCGACAACGCTTCGAAGCCGACCGCGCCGCTGCCAGCATAGAGATCGGCGAACCGCGCGCCGCGCAGCTCCACAATCGATGTGAGCGTGTTGAACAGCCCCTCCCGCGCCCGGTCCGATGTCGGGCGGGTCCGCTCGCCCGGCGGTACCCGGATGGGTCGCCCGCGCGCGGTACCACCGATGATCCGCGTCATCCCTTCTCCAGATAGGCGGCCGTACTCTCATCGAGCGTCGCCGCGAGTGCGGCGGCCAGGGCCGGCTGCGCCGACAGCTGCGGATCAACGCACATCAGGGCCGTCGCCTCGTCCCGCGCGGACCGGATCAGTTCCTCATCCTTGAGCAGCTCCAGCAAGCGCAGCGATCGGCGACCACCGGACTGGGCCGCGCCCAGCACGTCGCCCTCGCGCCGCTGCGCGAGGTCGAGGCGGGCGAGCTGCGCACCGTCGGCGGTGGCGGCCACCGCGGCCAGCCGCTCCCAGGCGGGCGATCCGTGTTCGGCCTCGGTGTACAGCAGGCACCACCCAGGCGCGCTGCCACGCCCAACCCGGCCCCGCAGCTGATGCAGCTGGGAAATGCCGAAACGGTCGGCATCCGCGATGACCATCACGGTCGCGTTGGGCACATCGACCCCGACCTCGATCACCGTGGTGGCCACGAGAACATCGATGTCACCCGCCGCGAACTTCGTCATGACCTCGTCCTTGTCATCCGGGCGCAGGCGGCCGTGCAACGCCGCGGCCCGGAGCCCGACGAGCTCGGTGTCACGCAACGCCGGGAGCAGGTCGAGCACGGCTGCGCTCGGCCTACGCCCGTCCTCGGACCCGGCCGTGGCGTCCCACGTGTCCCCGTCGATCATGCCTGGCGGCGCACCGCCGGAGAAAGCGGCCAAGGAGCCAGGCAGGACGCCATCGGCGGCATCGGGCGGAGCGTCGGCGGCGGCATCATCCTCGCCGATCCGCGGGCAGACGACATACGCCTGATGGCCCTTGGCAACCTCGTCCCGGACACGGCCCCACATCCGGTCCGTCCAGACCTTGTTGGTCGCGGGCACGACGAACGAGGCGATCGGCGACCGGCCGGCGGGCAGCTCGGTCAGAGTGGAAACCTCCAGATCACCGAAAACGGTCATCGCGACCGTGCGCGGGATCGGCGTGGCCGTCATCACCAGCACATGCGGCGGACGGGCGGACCGGGAGCGCAGCGCGTCCCGCTGCTCGACCCCGAAACGGTGCTGTTCGTCCACGACGACCAAGGCGAGGTCGCGGAAGGTCACCGACTCCTCCAGGAGCGCATGCGTCCCCACCACCAGGCCGGCGCTGCCATCCGCCACCGCCCCGAGCGCCTCGCGCCGCGACCTCACCCCGAGAGAACCCGTCACCAGCACGATCCTCGTCGCCAGTGGCGCGGCGTCCAGCTCACCTGCCCGTCCCAACGGACCGAGCAGGTTACGCAGACTGCGTAGATGCTGGCTGGCAAGTGTCTCGGTGGGCGCGAGCAGCACCGCCTGACCGCCCGCGTCCACCGCGGCGAGCATGGCCCGCAACGCCACCACGGTCTTGCCGGAACCAACCTCGCCCTGCAACAGCCGGTGCATCGGGAACGGCCGGGCAATCTCGGCCTTGATGGTCTCGCCGACCGCGCGCTGGCCGGCGGTCAGCGGGAACGGCAATGCCGCGTCGAACGCCGCCAGCAGACCGTCCGCCCGAGGAACCCGCGCTGTCGCCGCTGTCTGCTCGTTGTCGAGTCGACGCCGCGCGAGCGCGACCTGCAGGATAAGCGCCTCGTCCCATTTCAGGCGAAGCCGGCCACGGGCAACCTCCGCCCACGACGACGGTTGGTGGACGAGGCGGTAGGCATCGAGCAGGCCTACCAACCGGTACTTGTCCCGAATGGCCGCGGGCAGCGGATCGTCGAGCTCGGTGAGCCCGGCGAGCAGGATTCGCACGCAGCTGCCAATCTTCCAGCTGGGCAGTTTCACCGCCGACGGGTAGATCGGGACGAGACCGCTCGCAAAGCTCTCAGCGCCGCCGTGCGTCCCCGGATCAGCGCTCTCAGCGTCCAGCAGGTGCACCTCGGGATTGGTCAGCTGCCGCCGGCCGCGGTACTCCTCCACCTTGCCCGCGAACAGCGCGGTGACGCCCTGCCGTAGGTTTCGCTCCTGCCAGACCTGATTGAAGAACGTCAGCAGGAGGTTGTGGCTGCCGTCGGTGACGGTGACGGTGAGCATGGAGCGTCTGCGCTCCCGCATCGGACGCCGCTTCACGCTGACGACCTGTGCCTGCACCGTGACCACCTCCCCGACAGCCAGGTTCGCGAGGTCGGTCAGTTCACCGCGTTCGTGATAACGCCGGGGCAGATGCGCAAGCAGGTCACCGCTTGTCTCCAGGCTCAGAGCATCGGCGAGCGCGGTGGCCGTTGCCGCACCCACCACGTCCCGCAGCCGCGTCGTCTGGTCGATCACACACCCGATCCTGCCTGACGGCGCCGACAACTTTCAGGTCCCACAGCATCCGATGCCAGACCCCGCCATCCGGACCCAGTCCGGAAGAAGGCTGACGAACAACGAAGAACAGGTCAGCGGCAGCATCTGCAGTGGTCCGGCTCTGGTAGCCAGCGGCACCCGGCTGGTAGCGCGGACATAGCGGTTCGTACGCGGTCGCCGGGCACAAGCCGGTCCGCAGAGCGACGGTGATCGAGCTGTGCCCGTAACCATAGTGGCTGGTGGTTCAACACTTGCTGGGAGGCAAGCCTCAACGCTGTATCCGCACCGCTCTGTGGCCGGGCGGGCCGGATCCCGATATATGACACTGTTCGCACCACCCACACCCACCTGTACGGTGCGGCCATGCCGAATCCGTCCACACCCCACGACGCGGTGTTCCGCCGGATCCTCAGCACACCCTCAAACGCCGCATCACACCTACGAGCAACGCTACCAACAGCCCTCACCACCCGACTCAACCTCGATCAGCTAGTCCTCGTCCCCGGCAGCCTGATCGACGCCACCCTCCGATGGCGACACACCGACCTGCTGTTCACCGTCCCACTCGACGGCCGCACAGCCTTCGTCTACATACTCATCGAGCACCAAAGCAGCAACGACCCCCTGATGGCATTCCGCATGCTGCGCTACGTCATACGTATCTGGGACCGCCACCTCGGCGATCACCCCACAACAACCCGGCTACCAGCCGTACTCCCCCTCGTCGTACACCACAACGAACAAGCATGGACCGCACCACTCGAAGTAGCCGACCTGATCGACCTGGACGACCACGACCGTGCCGCCGGCTGGAAGGACCACCTACCCCGGTTCCGGTTCCTCCTCGACGACCTGGTCCGCATCGACGAACGACAACTACGGCAACGCCCCCTGACACACGCGACACGACTCACCCTGCTCCTCCTCAAAATCGCCCCCGGAAATCCCCAGCTGGCCTCAGATCTACAGCCATGGGTAGACGAGCTACGCGCAGTGCTGGCCGGCCCCGACGGTAAGGAGGAGTTCACAGCGCTCCTGCGTTACATTGATCTGGTCGGGGACGCAGACACCCATGACCAGCTACATGATCTGATGGCCGCTGTCGGTCCTGACGCGGAGGAGGCCTACATGACCATCGCGGAGACCCTCAAAGCCGAAGGCCGCGCCGAGGGCCGCGCCGAGGGCCGCGCCGAGACGCTGCTCCAGCTGCTGGCCCTCAAGTTCGGTCCACTTCCCGAACCGGTACTTACCACTGTCCGCAACGCCTCCATCGACAAGCTCCAGGCCTGGACCGCCCGCGTCCTGACCACCGACAGCCTCAACAAGCTCCTCGACTGACCAACAGGCACACCACAAAGCCCGTTCCTTGATCTGCCGTACGTCACGAGTCGGCCATCAAGGCCACTCACGCGCCCATGAGAGTCACCGCGAAATGGTGGCGCCACGTGGTGTGACCACGCGACGGTGAGCGGACCTCGCTCGCCGGTCCGGCCCCGTGCCTGGACATCGACCTCGACGAGGAGTGCGGTGGAACGCGCGATCACCGAGGCCGGTGCAGTCTCGTCTTCAGCCGGCCCAAGCGGCTTGGGCCACAAGCGCACACGGTTTGCTGAAGGAGTCACCCCGCGGCAGACGGTCCCACCGCGTTAGCCGGACATCGGTGGGGTACCCTCGGTTGACTACCGCGCACGCGGTATGATCATTACTATCTTCCGGCGGAGTGTTCTCGTGTCTTCGGTGTGTGACGTCTGCGGCAAGGGGCCGGGCTTCGGCATGTCGGTCTCCCACTCCCACCGGCGCACGCGGCGGCGCTGGAACCCCAACATCCAGACCGTGCATGCGCTCATCGGCAAAACGCCCAAGCGTCTCAACGTGTGCACTTCCTGCATTAAGGCTGGCAAGGTCACCCGCGCGTAGCGTCGGGCGCGGGTGGCA